>CADEEO010000035.1:0-2343 GCA_902826365.1 uncultured Hyphomicrobiales bacterium
CATGATACCGCCCACCAGCTTGTGGAAGTCATCATCGGCCCAGGGGCGCTCAAGCCGCCGGATGGCAACCTGGCTACGGGATTTGCCTTGAACATAGGCGCGCAAATTGGCAATGCCGACTCCGGCCCGCACGGACTCGAGCAGGAAGGTGTTGTTCAGGCGCTCTTCCGGCTTGGGCAGCAGGAAAACCAAAGCGGCATGGCTGAAAGGGCTGTTGGTTGCGAACCTGATGAGCCAACTGGTGAAGGTGGGGCTGCGCGACAGGACAATGTCGCCGCGCTGCAGAAAGTCTCCGGCATGAATGAGGAATTGCTTTGTGGTCATCGGAAAAGTCAATTCCGACGGCATCATCCCCAGCGCCCCTTGACGTAATTCTCGACGATGTCCTTGAACTGCTGGGAGATGTTTTCGCCGCGCAGCGTGGTGGTTTTCTTGCCGTCGATATAGACGGGGGCGGATGGCAGTTCGCCGGTTCCGGGCAGCGAGATTCCGATGTCGGCATGCTTGGATTCGCCGGGGCCGTTCACGATGCAGCCCATGACGGCGAGCGAGAGGTTTTCAAAACCGGGATAGGTTTTCCGCCAGTCGCCCATGCGGTCGCGCACATAGAACTGAATGTCCTGGGCCAGTTCCTGGAACACAGTAGAGGTGGTGCGGCCGCAGCCGGGACAGGCGATGACCATCGGAGCGAAGGCGCGAAACCCCATGGTTTGCAGAATTTCCTGGGCGACGAGCACTTCGCGGGTGCGGTCGCCGCCGGGTTCCGGGGTGAGCGAGATTCGGATGGTGTCGCCAATGCCTTCCTGCAGCAGAACGCCAAGGGCCGCCGTTGAAGCCACTATGCCTTTCGAGCCCATGCCCGCTTCGGTAAGGCCCAAGTGCAGGGCATGTTCGCTGCGCGCAGCAAGCAGGCGGTAGACCGCGATCAAGTCTTGGACTTCCGAACACTTGGCCGAAATCACGATCTGGTTTGCGGGCATCCCCAATTCCTCGGCGCGGGCGGCGGACAGGATGCCGGATTGCACCACGGCTTCATGCATGACGGCGCGAGCGTCCATGGGGTTGGCGGAGCGGTGATTTTCATCCATCAGTTGGGTGAGCAGCGCCTGATCAAGCGAGCCCCAATTTACGCCGATGCGCACGGGGCGGCGGAACTTCAGGGCGGTTTCAATCATGCTGGAGAAGTTGCGGTCCTTCTTCTCCTTGAAGCCCACGTTGCCGGGATTGATGCGGTATTTCGCCAGCGCCTCGGCGCAGGCGGGATGGTCATTGAGCAAGGTGTGGCCGTTGTAATGGAAATCACCGACCAGCGGCACGAAGACGCCCATCTGGTCCAGCCGGTCGCGGATATGGGGCACGGCCTTGGCTGATTCATCGCGGTCCACGGTGATGCGGACAAGTTCGGAGCCGGCCCTTGCAAGGTCCGCCGTCTGGCGGGCGGTGCCTTCGATATCGGCCGTGTCCGTATTGGTCATGGACTGCACGACGATGGGCGCGCCGCCGCCCACCTGGACCTGGCCCACCATAACGCCGTGGGATTTTCGCCGTATTTCTCTCGCCGAATAGGACATCGTTACTCCCTGTCCCCTAACTGGCCTGCGGAACCAACAAGGTCAAGGCGAAGAAACAGCTCGCTGCCAGAACCACGCAAGGACCCGAAGCGCCGCCGATAAAGGCCGAGGCCAGAAGCCCGCTGATGACCGAAAGCCCGGCGATTGCCGCTGCTATAAAAGCCATGTTTTCCGGCGTTGTGGCCAGGCGGCGGGCGGCGGCGGCGGGAATGACCATAAGGGCGGTGATGAGCAGAAGGCCCACAATTTTCATGGCAATGGCGGTCATCACGGCAATGAGCAGGATGAACCCAAGTTCCACGCGCTCAACTTTCACACCTTCGGCGCGGGCCAGTTCTTCATGCACCGAGGTTGCGATCAAATCGCGCCACATCAGCGCAAGGCTGGCGAGGACGACGCCAGCACCGATCCACACGGCAAACACGTCGTAGGTGGAAACTGTCAGCACATCGCCGAAGAGAATATCCATGTGATCGGAGGCAGCCCCGGTGGCAAGGCCGACCACGATCAAACCAAGGGCAAGCGCGGTGTGCGAGAGAATGCCAAGCAGTGTATCTGTGGCCAGGCCCTGCTGGCGGCGCAGGGCGAGGAGAAGAAGCGCCAGGACAATGGCGGTGACAACAGCGCCGAGCGTCACGTCAAAGCTGAAGAGCAATCCAAGCCCTACGCCGAGCAGGCCGGAGTGCGCGAGGCTTTCACCGAAATAGGCCATGCGGCGCCAGACGATGAAACAGCCCACGGGTCCGGAGACAAGGGCAACGGCCACGCCTGC
>CADEEO010000035.1:2443-7585 GCA_902826365.1 uncultured Hyphomicrobiales bacterium
GCCAGACGATGAAACAGCCCACGGGTCCGGAGACAAGGGCAACGGCCACGCCTGCCAACAGGGCGCGCTGGAAGAAGGGCTCAGTGAGAATGGAGGTCATGGCCGCTCAATGCTTGTGATCATGGTGGTGATGATGCTCATGCGGTTCGTGATCATGATCATGGTGATGGGCGTAGGCGGCAATCATGCGCGCGGCCGAGGGGCCGAAGAGCTTGGCGAATTCCGGATCCTGCTGCACGCTTTCCGGCCCGCCTTCACAGCAGACATGGCCGTTGAGGCAGACGACATGATCGCTCTCCGCCATCACCATGTGCAGGTCATGGCTTACCATTAGAATGCCGCAGCCATGGGTTTTGCGGATGCCGGAAATCAATTCATAGAGCTTCATTTCACCGAAGAAATCGACGGCCTGAACCGGCTCATCGAGAACCAGCAGATCAGGCTTGCGCAACAGGGCGCGGGCCAGAAGCGCCCGCTGCAATTCGCCACCGGAGAGCGAGGCGACACGCGCTTCTTTCAGATGGGCAATGCCGACTTCGCCCAAGGCGCGATCGATATCTTTCTCAGCCGGCTTCAAGGTGAGCGACAGAAGCCGCTTCACATTCATCGGCACATTGGCGGTTTGCGGGAACTGCTGGGGCACATAGCCCACGTTCAGCTTGGCCCGACGTTCGATGCGTCCAGACGTCAGGGGGCGGAGGCCCAGCATGACACGCACCAGCGTGGATTTGCCCGCGCCATTGGGCCCGATCACGGTGACGATCTCGCCGCGGCGCACATCGAGGTTCACATGGTCAAGGATGAGGCGGCCGTTGATATTGAGCGTCAAGTCGCGGGCGCTCAACAATGCGTCATTGGCTTTCAGCATGTCAGGCGGCCCTCGCGCAGGCGCCGCAGGTGCCCGAGATTTCCACCATGGTATGGGCCGGCGAAAATTTCCGCGCCTTCGCCTTCTCGGCAATGCGCTCAAAAATGTCGGGCGCATCGAGTTCGGCCACGGTGCCGCAGGTTTCACAAATCAGCAGGGCGGCGGGCTGGCCCTCATGGGAATGGGAACAGGCCACAAAGGCATTGCGGCTTTCGATCTTGTGGACAAGGCCGTGGGCAAGGAGAAAATCCAGGGCCCTATAGACCGTGATCGGCGCAGGGCGCGGGCCGTGCTCGGCCATGCGCTCGATAATGTCATAGGCGCCGACGGCGGAATGGCTTTGGGCCACGGAACTCAGGATTTCACGGCGCTGGCCGGTCAGTTTGCTGCCGCGCCGCTCGCAGGTGCGCTCGGCCCGGGCAATCAGATCGGCGGTGCAATGGGCATGGTCATGGTGGGGGTCAAGGAAGGTCATACTTGTTATAATATAACATACTTGCGGGAATTGCTAGTTCCCCGTCTACATGGGGTTAAATCAAGGAGTCCCCATGACCGGAACAGCCAAAGCCATCGTCCATATCGAAAATGACAAAGTAATTGTCACCGAATACCGCTTTGCGCCGGGGGCCAATACGGGCTGGCACCGGCATGGCCATGACTATGTGATCGTGCCCCTGATGGACGGGAAGGTGAAGCTTGAAACCAAGGATGGCACCAGTTTCGCCGAGATGAAAAAGGGCGCGCCCTATTTCCGCAACGAAGGCGTTGAGCATGACGTGATCAATGCCAATGACACGGATTATGCCTTTATTGAGATTGAGCTGAAGTAAAGTTTTTTGAAGTTTGTCATCGCCGGATTTATTCCGGCGACCCATTTTTCCACAGGTTCGCCAGTTGAAGGATGGGTCCCCGCAACAAGTGCGGGAATGACAATTTTTGGGACGTTCAAGCTCTATTCATCTTGAAACTGTTAGGGCGTGGCTCAAGTTTACCGCTTACAAAGGATTCTCGCATGATCCGCTTTGCCGCTGCTTCGCTTGCCTTCTTAGTGCTGGCCGCCCCAGCGCTCGCCGTTGAATTCGAGTCCAATGACCAGGGCTTTACCGAATTCAACATGCCTTCCGGCAATATCGGCTGCTTCTACACGCCAGAAGGCGGCACGGATGTTTATAAAACCTCCGATGGCGGCGCGGAACTTTCCTGCGACCGGGTTGAGCCTTCCTACATCCGTGTGCAGCTCGGTTCCTCCGGCAAGGCCGAACGCATCACCAATGTTGGCGATCCTTCCTGCTGCGGCGGCGACAACATATTTGAGTATGGCGAAGTGTGGTCGGAAGGCCCGTTCAGCTGCATCTCGTCCACCACGGGGCTTACCTGCACGCGGGGGACCCACGGCTTTTCCCTGAGCCGGAAAGCGGTAAAAGTTCACTAGCCTCGCTGGCGGGATGGGTCACTTGAAACTGGTCCTGTTATGGTGCCAGATGCGGGACTAGTTCATTGGCATCAAGCCAAACCGTCCACGCGAGGAACCGTCCATGAAAATGACCACCGAGGAAGCATTTGTAAAAGTGCTGCAAATGCACGGGATTGAACATGCCTTTGGCATTATCGGATCGGCGATGATGCCGGTGTCGGACCTGTTTCCCAAGGCGGGCATCACCTTCTGGGATTGCGCTCATGAAACCAATGCGGGGCTGATCTGCGATGGCTATTCCCGCGTCACCGGCAAGATGGGCATGGCGATTGCGCAGAACGGCCCGGGCGTCACTGGTTTTGTGACTGCCGTGAAGACCGCCTATTGGAACCATACGCCGATGCTGCTGGTCACGCCGCAGGCAGCCAACAAGACCATGGGCCAGGGCGGCTTCCAGGAAGTGCCGCAGATGGCGCTGTTCCAGGATATGGTCTGTTATCAGGAAGAAGTGCGCGATCCTTCGCGCATGGCGGAAGTTCTGAACCGCGTCATCCTCAAGGCCTGGCGCGGCTGCGCTCCGGCGCAGATCAATGTGCCGCGTGATTTCTGGACGCAGGTCATCGACATCGAACTGCCGCAGATCGTGCGCTTCGAGTTGCCTTCGGGCGGCAAGGATGCAATCGCCCAGGCGGCGTCCCTGCTCTCGGAGGCCAAGTTCCCGGTGATCCTCAACGGCGCTGGCGTGGTGGTCGGCGGCGCCATCAAGCAATCCATGGCGCTGGCCGAACGGCTGGATGCAGCCGTAGCTTGCGGCTACCAGCACAATGACGCGTTCCCCGGCAGTCATCCGCTCTCGGTTGGCCCACTGGGCTACAACGGCTCGAAGGGAGCGATGGAGCTGATTGCAAAAGCTGACGTGGTGCTGGCGCTAGGGACGCGGCTCAATCCCTTTTCCACCCTGCCGGGCTATGGCCTCGACTACTGGCCCAAGACCGCGAAAATCATTCAAGTCGATATCAATGCGGACCGGATTGGCCTCACCAAGAAAGTCACGGTGGGCATTTGCGGCGATGCCAAGCAGGTGGCGCAGCAGATTCTCGAGAAGCTCTCCCCCAAAGCAGGCGATGCGGGACGCGCTGACCGCAAGGCGGTGATCCATCAGACCAAGTCAGCCTGGCTGCAAAAACTTTCCTCGATGGACCATGAGGACGATGATCCGGGCACGACGTGGAACGCGGACGCCCGCAAGCGCGACGCGGACCGCATGTCGCCGCGCCAGGCCTGGCGCGCCATCCAGGCAGGATTGCCGGCCAATGCCACGATCTCTTCGGACATCGGCAACAACTGCGCTATCGGCAACGCCTATCCGACTTTTGAGGAAGGCAGAAAGTATCTGGCGCCCGGCCTGTTTGGGCCTTGCGGCTACGGCCTTCCCTCAATCATCGGCGCCAAGATCGGCAAGCCGGACGTGCCGGTGTTCGGTTTTTCCGGCGATGGCGCCTTTGGCATTTCCATAAATGAAATGACCTCCATCTGCCGTGATGAATGGCCGGCGATCACCATGATCATTTTCCGCAACTACCAGTGGGGGGCGGAAAAGCGCAACTCCATCCTCTGGTATGACAACAATTTCGTCGGCACCGAGCTTGATCCCAAACTCAGCTACGCGAAAATCGCGGAAGCCTGCGGCTTCAAAGGTGTCACCGTCCGCACGCAAAGTGAAACAACCACAGCCCTGAAGAAAGCGGCTGAGGACCAAGCGAAGGGTGTGACCACCTTCATCGAAATCATCCTCAACCAGGAGCTGGGCGAACCGTTCCGCCGGGATGCGATGAAAAAGCCGGTGCCCGTGGCGCATATCAGCAAGGCCGACATGCGCCCGCAAAAGGGTTCGGCCTGATATTCAGGGAACCGGCGCGATGAAACCCATCATCACATTCAACGCCGGTTCCTCCTCGCTCAAGTTTGCGGTTTTCGATGGCGGGCTTGTCCAGCTGCTGGCCGGACAGGTGGCGGGCTATGGGCAAGAGGCTTTGCAGGCAGCATTGGCGGAAATCGAAGGCAAGGGCATTGCACTGCGACGCTGCGGCGGTGTTGGCCACCGCATCGTGCATGGCGGCACGCGCTATACGGCGCCGGTTCGCGTTAACCAAAGCATTCAGGACGATCTCGAAGCCTTGCGCAAACTGGCACCCCTGCACCTTCCTTATGGGCTTGGAGCGCTTGCGGTGTTGCGAAAGCTGGTGCCCGATGTGCCGCATATCGCCTGTTTCGATACGGCCTTCCATGCGGGCCGCGACGATCTTCACACGCGCTTGCCATTGCCGCGCGCCTATCATGGGCGGGGCTACCGGCGTTACGGCTTTCATGGCCTGAATTACGAACACGTGGTGCGGGAATTGCCGGTGCAAACCGGAAGGCCGCTGCCACGGCGCCTGCTTGTGGCCCATCTCGGCAATGGCTCCAGCATGTGCGCCATCCTCGACGGCAGAAGCGTAGAGACCACCATGGGATTTTCGACGGCGGACGGGCTGCTCATGGGCACGCGCACAGGGGCCATCGACCCCGGCGTTTTGATTGCCCTGATGCGCGATGAGGGCCTGGAGGCGGAAGGGCTTGAAGACCTGCTCTACCGGCGCAGTGGACTCTTGGGAATCTCGGGGCTCTCGTCGGACATGCGGGAATTGCTGGCAAGCCCCGCGGCGGAGGCGGCTGATGCCGTCAACGCCTATTGCTACCAGGCGGCGCGCTATGCCGGTTCGCTGGCCGTGGCCATCGGCGGGATTGATGCGATTGTCTTCACGGGCGGCATTGGCGAAAATGCTGAACCGGTGCGCCAGAAGATACTGGCGCAGCTTTC
>CADEEO010000035.1:7685-24215 GCA_902826365.1 uncultured Hyphomicrobiales bacterium
GAGGCAATGGCGATGTCGGCCAGTTGCCCGGCCGTGGGCTGCACGTTCACGGCGCAATCGGCAAAGATCAGGCGGCGCTCGGGCCACTGCATGAGAAAATAGCTTGAAGGCGTGGCGGTGCCAGGTGCCAGGCCGATCATCATCTCTCCCGCCTCGATCACCCGGGCGGTGGGGTTTATGGCGCCTGCCACCATGGCCGCCGCCTCGCCTGTCGCCACCATGGCGGCGGCCAGATAAAGCGGTTTGCGGAGAAGGCGCGAAGCCATGGCCTCGGTCATTTTTGGCCGTCTGGCCTGAACGAGGGCAAGGTGTTCTGTGGTTGGATCCGGCACATCCGGACCGAACAAAACTGGAACGGCAAGCCCTTGGGAATGGAGAATTGAGGCAGCGGCACGGATGCGCTCATCGCCTGCTTCCGGCATGGCAATTGGTAAAGATTTACCTTTAATTAGAGCCTTTGCATAATCGATTGCCTGCACGGCTGATTCCCCATAAAACCCGCATATCGACGCCAAATATCACATTCTCGTCCGTACTTTGCCACATTCTGGCGGCAATCCGCGCCTCAAATTAGTTAACGCATGGGCGGAAAAATACATGTGTTTTGGCGGGTCGATGACCGATTAAGGGGATCTGGGTATTGAAAAATGCCTTCGTAATGTTTGTGGCCGCGTTGTTGGCCGTGGGTTTGAGTACAGGGGTGCGGTCAGAGGACCAGCGCAGCCTCAAGCTCAACCAGAGCACTGTCGGTTTGCTGGCAAGCCAACCCGGGCTTTCTGAAAATGTCCTCGAAATGGCCAATGCCATGGACCACACGGATGGCTTGCGGGTTCTTCCCATGCTTGGCCGCGGCAGTTTGCAATCCATCAATGACCTGCTCTTCCTGCGCGGCGTTGACGTGGCTCTCCTCTCGTCTGACAGCCTTGCCTTCGTCAAAAAACATAACCTCTACAAGGATGAGACCGGCAAGCTTGCTTATCTCGCGAAGCTTGCGACGCTCAACGTGGTGGTCGTGGCACGCAAGGACATTGCCGGGATCAACAGCCTGGAAGGCATGAGAATAGCCACAGGCCCCGCGAACAGCGACGAGTTCGTGGCTGCTGAACTCGTTTTCGATGCGCTTGGGACGAAATTCGAGCGGGTTCCCACCACGGGGAAAAATTCCCTGGCTGCCCTGCTTGACGGCCGCATTGACGCGGCGGTGTTTGTCGGCACGCCCTCCTACCGCCTGCTGAATTCAATTAAGGCCAACAGCGGCCTGCATATCATATCCTTGCCGATTCCCGAGACGCTGGCGGAAACCTATTCACCGGCGATTCTCGAGAGCTCGGATTTTCCGAACCTTATTGATGAAGGCACCGCAGTGGAAACCGTTGCGGCGGCACTAATCCTCGCGGTCTTCGACTGGCCTAACCGCAGCGAGCGCTTCTACAAGTTGCAAAAATTCAACAAGGCCCTGCTCTCCACCTATCTGGCCAGCCGCGCCGCCGAGCAAGGCACCAACTTTTCCGCCGCAGTTCCAGGGTGGAAACAATACCTGACCGCAAAAGACCTCATGGGCACCATCAAACCGCCCCAACAATCGCTCACAATTACTACGCTTCAGTAGGAGGATTCGACCATGAACCATCCCCTTTCAAGGAATGAACTCAGCGCCTCGCGCGATGATTCTGAAAGCCCGGAAGGAACACCGGTTCCATCATGGCTGACCCAGCATTACCGGGATGATGACGCGGAGTTTCTGGTCAATCAGTACCGGCGCAAGCAGGAAGAGGAGCCAGCGGCTTCTCCGCCGCCGGAAAACCGGACTTATGAATATTACCGGCGCCGGATCATGGAGCGGCAGCGCGAGCAGCTCGATGTGCAGATGGACCGGGCACCGATGCCGCGGGTTCCGTCCCGGCCGACAATCCCCGTGAGCGAACTTGAAGTGCAGCACCGCCACTTTGACCGGGAGCGGGAACGGGATGCACAGCCTGTTTCCTATTCCTCAAATTACGATCGGCCGAAGCTGAAGAAAAGCTTGCTTTTCGCCGGCGTATTTGCCGCCGTTGCTGGCGGCGCCGTCGGATTCGCGGTCACGAAATATGACCAGATTTCGAACTCAGCCAATGACCTCTACGCCTTCGCGGCCGGCTTCCTGCCGAGCGATTCGGAGACGGTGTTCAATTCCACCGGGTCAACCGGGCAAACGACAATTTCGAAGAAGCCCATAGCCATCGCTTCCCTCGCGGTTTCCGATGTGACGGGCACTCTGAACAGCATGATCCCGCTGGCGCTCAACGCCGAGCCGGCTTTCGAGAATCAGGAACTGGCGATCAAGATCACCGGGCTTCCCGCATCGGCTTACCTGACGGCGGGAAAGAAGATTTCAGACAATACCTGGATCCTGAAGGACGGCGAGGAAGACGGCATCAATCTTTTCGTACCGCAATCCAATACGCCAAAGTTTGATATTTCCGTGTCAGCCATCGAAACCAACACGGGCGAATTGGCCGCGCCGGTCAAGGAAATGACAGTTGCCATCGACGATGTAAAGGTTGAGGACGAAACGGTATTGCAGATCACCCCTGCAAGCGCACCGCCAGAAACTGTCATTCCGGCCAAGGCAACCCAGCAGGAAACCATTGAGCCCATAGCGCCAGCCGCGACGGAGTCCGTCACCCCCATCAAGCCGGCGCTTTCGGCGGAAGTGACGGGGCTTCTGGGCAAGGGCGACATGCTGATGAAAACCGGTGACCTGATCATCGCCCGGCAGTTCTACAACCGCGCTTTCGAGATGGGAGCGGCCGAGGGCGCCATGGGTGTTGCCAAGACCTATGACCCAACGGTCTTTGCGGAAATGAAGGTGCAGGGCATCACGCCTGACGCTGCAAAGGCGGCGGAATGGTATGAAAAGGCCAAACAGGCAGGGGTTACCGAGGCCGAAGCGGCGCTCACGACCCTGTCTGCCGCAGCCCAGCCATAACCTTATAATCTGCTGAAACAGGCTCGACTTCCCGGCTCGTTCAAGGCATCTATCGGGATGTCCTGAACCCTCCCGGAGTTGAGCCATGCGCGCTGCAGACCTGATCGTCAAATGCCTGGAAGCCCACGGCATTGAAAGGGTCTATTGCGTGCCGGGCGAAAGCTATCTGACCCTGCTTGACGCGCTTTATGGCAGCTCCATCGAAATCATCATCTGCAGGCATGAGTCAGGCGCCGGCTTTATGGCCATTGCCGAGGCGCGCCTCACCGGAAAGCCTGCCGTCTTTTTGGTCAGCCGCGGCCCCGGCGCAACCAATGGCTCCATTGCCGTCCATGTCGCCGAACAGGATGCAACGCCAGTGCTGCTGTTCATTGGCCAGGTCTCCCGGACTGAACTCACCCGCGGGGCCTTTCAGGAAGTCGATTACGGGCAATTCTTTGGCGGCATGGCCAAGGGCATCTATGAAGTCCATGAAGGCGGCAAAATTGGCGAGATTGTCACCCGCTCATTGCGCCTGGCCAGTGAAGGCACGCCGGGCCCGGTCGTTATTTCGCTCCCCGAAGATATGCTGAGCGACGAGGCGGGCGAAACTGTCCCCTCCCCCTTCCCGCTCGCTGCAGCCCACCACGGCCCTCAGGATGTCGCCGCCATCCAGGCGATGATCGACGAGGCGGACCGCCCCATCATCGTTGCCGGCGCCATGCTGCGCGGGGCCAAAGGGGCTGCGGCCCTCCAGCGGTTTGCGGAGGCCTTGCGAATTCCAGTTGCCGTCACCTGGAAAAACCAGGACATTTTTGACAATGGCTCGCCGCTGTATGCGGGGCATCTGGGTTTTGGAAATCCGCCGAAGCACCGGCAGGTGCTGGCCAACTCCGACCTCATCATTGCGGTAGGAACGCGGCTCGGCGATGTCGCCAGCCTCAACTACAGTTTTCCAACGGCGCCGCAGCCCAAGCAGAAGCTCATCCACGTCTATCCCGACGGGGAAGCCATCGGAAAAATATTCAGGACTGACTTTGGCCTGATTGCCGATCCTGCGGCGGTGCTTACCGATCTTGCAGCACATCCCCGGGTGGTTTCTTCGGCGCGCGAATCCTGGCGTTCGTCGATCAATGAGTTCGTGCGCGAATTCCAACGCTTCACCTCGCCGGAGCCCAATGACGCGGTGGATTTCGGCAAGGTGGTGATTTCACTCGCGGCGCAGGCGCCGGACAACGCCGCGATCACGACGGATGCGGGCAACATGTCCACCTGGGTGCACCGGCATTGGGCGATGACGCCCAAGAACACCTTGCTCGGGGCAATTGCCGGGGCCATGGGCTTTGGCGTTCCCACCGCCGTGGCTGCTGCGATCGTTGATCCCACGCGGATGGCGATTACTTTTGTGGGCGATGGCGGCATGCTGATGACGGGCCAGGAACTGGCAACGGCAGTCCAGTATGGCGCGAAACCGAAGATCGTCATTTCCGACAACGGGATTTACGGCACCATCCGCACCCACCAGGAAAGACACTTCCCGCACCGGGTTTCCGGCACCGATCTGGTCAATCCGGATTTCACCCGATGGGCCAAATCATTTGGGGTGTTTACCGCCACCATTACCCTGGGCGATGACATTGACGCGAAGGTCAAGGAATTCCTGGCGCATGACGGCGCTGCCGTGCTGCACGTCAAATCCAGCAAGGAAGCCCTGTCGGCGTTTACGACATTGAGCGCCCTGAACTGAGGTCTTCCCGGCTTTGACCCGCACCCAGGCTGACCTGCTGGTTCTTTTCGCCGCGCTCATTTGGGGCGTGGCGTTCTATTTTCAGAAATCGGCCATGGCGCATATTGGGCCGTTTTTGTTTCTCGGGATCAGGGCACTGCTCGCCGCCGCCGCACTCATTCCTTTCGCGTTGCGTGAATGGCAGTCATCGCCGTCATCATCGCCCTCCATCCGCCCCTTTGCCCTGCTGGGTGGTGCGGTTTTCTTCACCGCCGGGGCGCTGCAGCAGGTGGGAATTGTGACAGCAACGGTCACCAACACCAGCTTCCTCACGGCGCTCTATGTTGTGGTGACGCCATTTCTGCTCTGGCTTCTGCGGCATGAGAGGCCGGGAGCGCGCATCTGGCTGGCAAGCTGCCTCGCCTTCACCGGCATCTGGGCGCTGGGAGGCGGAGGCATCGGAGCGTTTTCATCGGGCGACATGCTGATCGCGGCATCATCGATCGCCTGGTCACTCTACATGGTGGTCACCAGCGCATCGGGCAAACTGGCAAAACCCATGCAATACACCTTCATCCAATTTCTCGTGGTCGCCGCCCTTGCACTATCCTGCGCCGGATACTTCGAAGAAATCGACGGCGCAGCCATCACGGCCGCTGCCGTGCCGCTTCTCTATGTCGGCTTTCTCTCCACCGCCTTCACCTTTGCGCTCATGGCCAATGTCGTGCGCCACATCCCAGCGTCGCGCGCCTCCATTCTTCTTTCAACGGAAGTCCTCTTTGGCGCCGCCGCAGGCTTCATCATGCTCGGTGAAAGGCTGAGTCCCATCGGCTGGGCCGGCGCCGCCCTGATGTTCTGCGCCATCCTGATGATCCAGACAGCCAGCCGCCGTATCCAGGAAAAGCCCTAGGACGCGGGGCGGCCGAACAGGGCGCTGTAGAGCTTGCGGTCGCGGCCATAGACATCGGGGCGGAATTCAATTCCGTTTTCGCCCTTGAAGGCGGTGGAATAAACCAGATGCACGGGAATGTGATTGGGCAGGTTGACACGGGTGAGTTTGCCGCTTGCCAGAACGCCATCCACCAGCTTGTCACTCCAGCCGGGGACGTTCCTGATAACTGTGTGGGCCAGTTCAATCGGCCGAGAGAGCCGGATGCAGCCGTGGCTGAAGGCCCGCGAGGTTGAAGCGAATTTGTCCTTGGACGGCGTGTCATGCAGATAGATGTTGTGCTTGTTCGGCAGCATGAACTTCACCTTGCCCAGCGCGTTCTTCGGCCCGGGCCTCTGCCGGAAGGTGAAGGGGAATTTTCCGGGGCCATAGGCATCCCAATTGATGGAGCCCCAGGAAGACAGCGCGCCGTTTACAAACACTTCAAAGTCCGCCGCATAGGCGAAGGGATTTGCGCGCAACTTCGGGAGCATTTCCTGGGTGGCGATGGAATAAGGCACGGTCCAGGTGGGGTTGAGCTCCACATATTCCATCTCGTCGGAAAATTCCGGCGTCTGGGTGGCCACGGCGCCCACGACCACATCCATGCGCTCGACGATGACCGAGGACTGCACGCGCTGCAGCTCAAAAGCCGCGAGATTCACCAGAAAATGATCCTGCCCAAGAGTGTCAGGCATCCAGCGCCAGCGTTCCATGTTCAGCATGATCTGCTTGATGCGGTCTTCCGGCGTCACGTCCATGGCAATGATGGATTGCTTGCCGATCAGCCCTTTTGCCTCAAGGCCGTGGCGCTGCTGAAACCTTTGCACGGCGATTGCAAGCTGTTCGTCATAGACAGGAGAGTTTGTAACCTGCCATTCATAATCGCCGGTCAGGGCAAGCAACGACCTGATCTTGGGAACGCGCGGATCGCTCATTCCCCGTTTTAGCGCAACCCCTTGCCCGACGATGGGCCAGCCGCCCTCGTCGGCCTGGTTCGAGTAGATGCGCATCATTTTTTTCAGCGCCTGGTAGTGTTCGTTTTGGGGCTCGAAACTTGATAAAAACGTGCCGGGATTGCGCTGCTTATTGAGCTCGGTGAGGACGCGCAGCACATCAATGGACTTGCGGCTGCGAAACAGGCGGGGATCGACTTTCTGCGGCGCCACGCGCCCGATCTTTAGATCGGCGGCATAGGCCACGAAGAAGGCGGAATAGTAGAGTTCGGCCTGGGCGGCGGAACGGGGGTCATCGGGATCAACGCTGTCGCGCACGTCGATGAGTGTGTCGACGGGATAGTCGTCAGGGTTGAGGCCGTCAAACTGGGCATCTTCCAGGCGCTGAATGAAAGGCGTCATGCGCCCGGTGCCTACCCAATAGATAGTTCCGGCATTGCCCAGATAATGCGCCTTGAGCGCCTCCCTGATGCGCTCAATGGGCAAGGGCTGGCGTTCGGGAGAGTTGAGGATTTCAGCGAGTGCCGCCGAAACGCCCTCATAGCTTGGCACGCGGTCGCTCTTGGCGGCATGGGCTTGCTGGCCGGCCAGAAGGAAAAACAGAACTGTAAATGATCGCAAAATCAGCAGCATGAAATCCCTGCGGTTAAACATTGAGCAGCAGGAACTCCCGCTCCCAGGAGCTGATGACCTTGCGGAAGTTTTGCATTTCCTCAAACTTCACATCCTGATAGGCGGTGACGAACTTCTCGCCCATTACCTGTTTCAGCGACTTGGTGTAGTTCAACTTATCAAGCGCCTCGTCGAGATTGATGGGCAAGGTATGGGCATAGCGATAGGCCGAACCGGTCACTGCCTCCGAAGGCTTTATGCGCTCAACCATTCCCAGATAACCGCAAGCGAGCGACGCCGCAAAAGCCAGATAGGGATTGGCATCCGCGCCCGGCACGCGGTTCTCCACCCGGAGGTTTGCCGGGCTTGAGTTGGGAACGCGCAGGCTCACGGTGCGGTTGTCGATGGCCCAATGAACATTGGTCGGTGCGTCCGATTCCGGAACCAGCCGGCGATAGGAATTCACGTTTGGCGCGCAGAACGGCAGGGCCGCCGCGAGATAGCGCTGCAGGCCGCCGATGTGATTGAGGAAAAGCTTGGAATGCTTGCCATCCCGACCAGCAAAAATGTTCTTTCCGGTTTTGTTGTCCAGCACCGATTGATGGATATGCATGGATGAACCCGGTTCATTTTCATGGGGCTTGGCCATGAAGGTTGCGTACATGTCATGCTTCAGCGCCGCCTGCCTCACGGTGCGCTTGAACAGGAACACCTGATCGGCGAGTTCCAGGGGATCGCCATGATTGAAATTGATCTCAAGCTGGGCGGGGCCGCTTTCATGGGATAGCGTATCGACATCCAGTTCCTGGGCTTCGCAGTAATCGAAGATATCCTCAACAACGGGATCGAAGTCATTGGCGGCATCGATGCCATAGGCCTGGCCGCCGGATTCCTTGCGGCCGGAACGGCCAATGGCGGCTTCGATTGGATAATCCGGATCGAGGTTTTTCTTGCAGAGGTAAAATTCCAATTCCGGCGCCACGACGGGACGCCAGCCCTTGGCCTTGTAAAGCCCGAGAACCCGCTTCAGCACATGGCGCGGCGAAATCTCGACGGGTTCATCGTTCAAGTGAAAGGCATCGCAAATCACTTGGGCCGTGGGCTCCGCGTACCAGGGCACCATGCGGGTGGTTTCAGCGTCCGGCTCCATATAGATGTCGATGGCGCTGTCACTCACCGCGGTGGTTTCCGAAACGAAACGGCCATTGATGGTCAGGGTAAAGACTTCCTCCGGCACCCGCAGCCCGCGCGACCTCTGCCCTTGCATGAATTTCTTCGGCGGCAGGATCTTTCCCCGCGCCGTTCCCGACATGTCGGCCACCAGGCACTCCACCTCACTGATCTTGTTGTCGGTGATGAATTCCTCAAATGTCGAGCGGGCCATGACAATCCATGAATTGTTGATTCAAGCCATTGTAGCGCGCCTTCTTGACCAAGCAAAAGGGGGTCAGCTAAAGCTTTTGGCATGGTTAAATCAATCGATGCCCGGTCCTATTATCAAGCAACCGCCAACCTCAAGCTGGAATGCGAAAGCCTCAAGGGGGAGCTTTCCGCCGATGTTTGCGTGATTGGCGCAGGTTATACGGGGCTTTCAGCGGCCCTGGAGCTGGCGGACGCGGGCTACAAGGTTGTGGTGCTGGAAGCGGAACGGATCGGATACGGGGCCTCGGGGCGCAATGGCGGGCAGGTCTGCACCGGATACTCCTCCGGGCAGACAAAAATCGAAAGCCAGCTCGGAAAGGCCGATGCGGTGAAATGCTTCGCGCTCGCCGAAGAATCCAAGGCCCTGCTGGAAAGCCGCATCAAGCAGCACAAGATCGATTGCGATCTCACCTGGGGCTATATGCATGCCATTCCAAAAGCCCACCAGATGGAGGAGCTCAAAGCCTGGCGCGATGAATATGAAGAGCTTGGGGTGAAGGGCCTGAGCCTATACAGCAAGCCCGAATTGGAACAGCGGCTGGGCACGACGATTTATCACGGGGCGCTGCGCGAAAGCCATGCGGGGCATTTGCATCCCCTTAACTATTGCCTTGGCCTGGCTCAGGCCGCGATCAAGAGCGGGGCCGTGATCTACGAGAATTCGCGCGTGACCGATGTAAATACGGGATCCAATCCCTGGGCAAAGACGGAGCATGGAATGGTCAAGGCCAAGTTCATGGTCATTGCGGGCAATGCCTATCTGGGGCGCACAGTGAAAGCCCTCTCTGGCCGGGTGATGCCGGTTGCGAGTTACATCATTGCAACGGAGCCGCTTGGCGAGAACCGGGCCAAGTCCCTCATCGCCAATAACGAGGCGGTGGCCAACACCAATTTCATCGTGGATTATTTCCGGCGGTCCAATGACCACCGCATGCTGTTTGGCGGGCGGGCGAGCTATTCAACCTTCGAGCCGTCCAGTCTCGGCGAATACATGCGGCCGCGCATGACCCATGTTTTCCCGCAATTGAAGGACGTGAAGATCGATCATGCCTGGGGCGGCTATATCGCCATTACCTCAAACCGCATTCCGGATTGCGGGCGGCTTTCGCCTACCGTGTATTATGCCCATGGCTACTCCGGCCAGGGCGTGGCGCTTACGGGCCTCTATGGAAAGCTGATGGCGGAAGCCATTCGCGGCACGGCGGAAAGATTTGACCTGCTGGCGCGGGTCAAGCACCTGCCCTTCCCCGGCGGCCCGATGCGGACACCGATGCTGGTGGCGGCGATGATGTATTACCGTATCAGGGACGCACTGAGCTAAAGCTGATCAGCAACAGGCCGCCGCCGGTGACGCCGGGACATCAAGGGCCGGATTGCTGGCAAAGAATCCCGATGGCATCCAGTGAAATGATGCATAGACGCAGGGCTGCACCGGCCAGTCCTCCGGGCGCGGCAGATGGTGATAATTGAGCGTGTACCAGACGACGACATTTTCATTGTCGAGCGAGCGGTTTTTCTCCGTCCAGCGCGGCAGGCCATCGCCGCCTTCATGCAGGTTGGGATACCAGCCGGCGGGATAGAGTTCATCGCCCGCGTACTGGGTTGCCCAGAAATGCTTGTACATGAAACCGGCGCGCTGGCCGACGGGTGAATCCGGGTCGGAAAAAGGCAAGGCATTGCTGCCCGGGACAAGTTTGTAGCCCACCGGCTCACCATAGGCATTCATCACATCCGGATTGATGACGCGCCAGTAGCGCGCCGCATTCAAATCCATGACACGCTGCGCCTCCTTTTCGCGAACAAGCCTGCGCTCATCGGTTCGAATGGCATTGCCATAAGGATTATCGGGGCCAATCGGCACGCCGGCGAAATTCACTTCGGTGACGGCATTGCGCGGTCCATCGACGCACATGTCGAAACGGAAGGAAAAGACATGCTGGTGAACATGGGCATCAATACCGGGGGCGACGCGCGTGCCGTAGCGGGCCGGTTCATCATTTTTGGCGCCCGTGCCCAGCGGAATTCCGGTTGCCTTCACCTCCACGCCTATGGTGCCGTCCTGATAAAAATACCAGAAGAAGCCATAAACATAATTCCCGATGGTCGAGAGGCACGACACCACCAGGCGGCGCGAGCGTTTCACCGTGACATCGCCGCGCACGGTATCGGTAAACTTCCAAAGGATGCCGAAGTCCTCCTCATGCATGCAGATGGCATTTTCGATTTTTTTCGGGACGCCCCGCCAGTCGTGATGCCAGCAATCGAAATAGTGAATGTGGCCAAGGCAGTCGCAGCCAAGGGTCAGCGAATCGAGGAACTGCCCGACGCCATATTCGCCAGTATCAAAGGCGTTGCGCCGGAAGGCACCGCCGCGTGGATCGCCATAGGGCACAACCATTTCGGCCATCGAGGCCCGGTGCATGATGGGGCGCAGGCGCCCTTCGTCTTCGTAGCCGATCATGTGCAGGATCAGGCCGTCACGGACATGGAAGCCAACCCGGAACTGCCATTTTTGCCAGCGCACCAGGTTTCCCTCAACGGTGAAGCTTGGCCCTTCCGGCTGGGTTATGACAAGCGGCTTCACGTCGGCGCGCATGGCGCCGGCATTGATGGATGTGCCTTCGGAAGGGAGCGGAACCACGCCGAAATCTTCGACACGGATCACCGTGCGGCGGCGAAGATCCACCACCGGATGAAGATTAGCGATGGGCCGCGCATACTGGTTGTCGCCCGCCGTGTTGCGGAGGAAACAGTGGCAATAGGCGATGCGTTCGCCCTTCTCCGATGCAACGCCAAAATTTCCCGCCGACCAGGCTTCAATCAGGACCTCGTTCAGGTCGGTGATGCCGCGAATCGCCAGGGCCGCCACGACACGCGGATCGGCCTTGGCGATTTCCCCGCCCATGGCGAATTCATCGGCAACGATGCGGGCCTGGGCGCCTACGACATGGCGCCAATTCCTGAGCAATCCCTTTTCGAGATCGGCGATGCCATCCCATGTCTGGCCCGAGGCGGGATCGTAACAGCAGACAAAGGCAAGGCGCGGCGAATTTCCTTGCGCCAGCTCAGCTTTTTCAGGTTCGTGCAGCGCAATTGTCTCAAACCAGGCCTGACCACTCAAGCCACCTTTTCCGCGCACAAGGGCGGCAGCCTGGGCTATTTCAGTTTCCGAGAGCGGATCAAGGGGATGCTTCATTTTAATGTTCTGTTCCTGTGGCCGAGGTTCCGTGGGTGTCAATCAAAGGCACGGGGATAAATGCATGTCCCCGGCTTTCCGCCAAGGGATCCGGCCAGCAACTCCAGGCCCATAAAGGCCTCATACTTGTTGAACGCGCAGGCCAGGTTCCTGGCGAGGTCGTGGCGGAAGCCAAAGCGGGGGTAAAAGTTTACATGACCCAGGACAATGATTGCGGCTTGGCCTTCGGATTTCATGGCTTCGATGCCATGCTCGACCAATAGGGTGCCGATGCCTTGTTTTTGACGGGAGGGAGCAACGCACATGGGCGCCAAGGCGACCGCATCAACCCGTTTGCCATCAGCCATCACATAGAGAGGGCTGAACAGGATGTGGCCAACGACAACGCTGCCGTCAACGGCGACGAAGGAGGCAAGAATACTGGCGTCATCCGCAAGTTTCTTGATCAGCCGGGACTCTTCGTCGCCCTTAAAGGCAAGGCGATTCAGTTCCAGAACAGCGGGCCGGTGTTCCGGCAACTCCGGAACGATCTTCATTCCGGCATGGGCGTCGCGCGCGCCCCGCGCTGCCAGGCCTTGAGGCAGAGATATTCCATTATGAGGGATGCACCGGCGATCGAGGTGATGTCGGCGTGGTCATAGGGCGGCGAGACTTCAACGACATCCATGGCGACGAAGTTCACATCGGTGAGCTTGCGAATGACGCTGGCGGCCTGGTGATAGCTCATTCCGCCTGCAATTGGCGTTCCCGTTCCCGGGGCTACGGACGGATCGAGGCAATCAATGTCAAAGGTAAGATAGGCTTTTGACTTGCCGACCTGCTTCTTGATGATGGCGGCCAGTTGATCACTGCTCGAGTCATGGACCTCATCGGCATAGACAATGCGGAAGCCCATGGTGGTTTCGCCGGTGAAGGTGGTACGGATGCCCATCTGCACGGATTTCCTCGGATCGATGAGGCCTTCACGCACCGCGTAGCCAAACATGGTGCCGTGGTCGATGCGGCCGCCATCATCGACTTCCACGTCGCGGTGGGCATCGAAATGCACCAGCGCCAAGGGGCCGTGCTTCTTGAAGTGGGCTTTCAGCAAGGGATAAGTTACGTAGTGATCACCGCCGAGCGAGACCATTTCGGCGCCGGAGCTGATGATTTCGGTGGCGTGAGCTTCCAATCTTTCCGGAAAGTTTTCCTTGCGCCCCCAATCGAAGAAACAATCGCCGTAATCAATGACGGCCAGGGTATTGAAGGGATCGAACATCCAGGGCCAAAACGGGCCCCAGGCATTTTCCGCCGAAGCCTTGCGCATGCCTTCCGGCCCAAAGCGGGTACCGGGCCTGTGGGATACGGCCTGGTCAAAGGGGATGCCGGTGACCGCGATATCAACACCAGTCAGGTCACGGGTATATTTGCGGCGCATGAAGGAGAGTGCGCCGGCATAGGTTGACTCCCACTGGGTGCCCTTGATGCTTTCGCGGCGAAAGGCTTCGTCACCCGGAAGCCGGGTCATCTTGTCGAGTTCGAGGGCCATGATCTACTCCGTAAGCACAAGGGAATCGTCGGGCATCCAGGATACCCAGATTGCCTGGCCGCGCTCAACACCGGACCCGCCAGTGCGCGAGTCGTTCTGCACATTCACCTGCAGGTCCGGGCCACCCTTGATCGACACGACGACGTGACTGGTGTCGCCGTAGTAAGCGACATCGCGCACGCTGCCCATAACCTTGATGAGACCCGCTGTTTTCGGTTCCGTCTTGGAGATTTTCAGCTTTTCCGGGCGCACGGCGATGGCAACATTGTCGCCGCAGGCTTTATCCGTATCGAAGGATAGTTTTCCAAGGCCTTTGGCATCGCAGGAAATGGAGTTGCCGGATTTGCTCAGAACCTTTGCATCAAGCAAATTTACCTTGCCGATAAAGTCAGCCACGAAGCGGGTGGCGGGTTGTTCATAGAGTTCCGAAGGTGTTGCAATTTGCTGGACGGCGCCTTTGTCGATCACCGCAATGCGGCTGGCCATGGACAGGGCTTCGTCCTGGTCATGGGTGACGATGATGAATGTGATGCCGACGGTTTCCTGGAGGCGCGTCAATTCCATCCGCATGTCGTCGCGCAGTTTTGCGTCCAGTGCGGAGAGCGGTTCATCCAGCAGGAGAACTTTTGGCCGCTTCACGAGAGCGCGGGCCAAAGCCACGCGCTGGCGCTGGCCGCCTGACATCTGATCAGGCTTGCGTTTTGCGAGGTGGGAGAGCTTCACCATCTCGAGGGCATCCGCCGTGCGGCGTTTGGTTTCGTCTTCCGGAACGCCCGTCACCCGCAGGCCATAGGCCACATTATCCTCCACAGTCATGTGCGGAAACACGGCGTAGGACTGGAACACCATGTTGGTCGGGCGCTTGTTGGGCGGGGTGAGCGCCATGTCCTGGCCGCCAATGATGATCTGGCCCTCGGTTGGCGTTTCCAGCCCTGAGATCATGCGGAGCAAGGTGGTTTTGCCGCAGCCGGAAGGGCCGAGCAGCGCAAAGAATTCATTTTGGGCAATGTCAATGTTGACATTATCCACGGCGATGACGCCACCGGGAAATTTCTTGCTGACGCCGCGAATGGATACAATTGGGTCTGTCATATTCAACCTTTACCAGATTTTTGTGGAGCCTGGAGCTTCATGGCGAGAACGGTTGCCACCACGGTAATCACGATCAGCACGGTGGAGGCCGCGTTGATTTCGGGAGAAACGCCGCGGCGGACGAGCGAATAGACCTTGACCGGGAAGGTCACGGTTTCCGGGCCGGAGGTAAAGAAGGTGATCACGAAATCATCGAGGGAAAGGGTAAAGGCAAGCAGCGCGCCCGCCACCAATCCCGGCATCATGAAGGGCACGATCACTTTCCAGAAGGTTTGCCACTCGCTGGCGCCCAGGTCCTTCGAGGCTTCTTCCAATTGCCGGTTGAAACCCACGAGGCGCGAACGCACGACGATGGCGACGAAGGGGAAGCAGAACGCCACGTGGGCGATGATGATATTGGAAAGATTGAGCGGCCATGGCATTGCCACCACCGCAGCCATCATGCCGGTCTCATTGAAGAACAGGAGCAACGCCACGCCCATGCAGATCTCGGGGATGACAATGGGCAGCCCCATGAAGGCTTCATAGGCGCCCTTGAAGGGAAAGCGGAAGCGCCACAGCATGAGCGCCACCATGGCGCCTAACACCGTGGCGATAATGGTGGCAATAAGGGCGATCATCAGGGAATTGACCATGGCCTCGATGAGGGCGCTGTTGTTCCAGGCCTTGACGTAGTTGTCGAAGGTGAAGCCCCGCCAGACGATGCCGCGCCTGTCGGTATTGAAGGAAAAGGCAACCAGCGTGATGATGGGGACATAGAGCATGAAAAAGATCACGCCGAAGAGAATCTTCAGCCACAGCCTGTTGCCGTAATCGAGGGGGCCGGAGCCGGGCTTCATCTGATCAGCCATTACACATCGACTCCCGCGCTGCGCTTGGCAAAAAAGGCCCGCAGCATCAAGGCGGCGAAAGTGGCGTACATCAGCATGAAGGAGAGTGCGGCGCCAAAGGGCCAGTCATTGGCCGCCTTGAACTGGCGCTCGATGACGTTGCCAATCATTACCGCGTTGGCCCCGCCCAAAAGATCCGGGGTCAGGAACGAGCCGAGGCATGGGATGAAGACAAGGATAACCCCGGTTATGATCCCCGGCATGGTGAGCGGCACGGTGACTTTCAGGAACGTGGTGAATTGCGATGCGCCAAGATCAAGGCTTGCTTCGAGGAAGGATTTATCGAGGCGTTCGATGGTGGCGTAAAGCGGCAGCACCATGAAAGGCATGTAGACATAGACAAGGCCGAAAATGACGGCAAAATTGTTGTAGAGCATGTCGTAGGGCCCAAGCCCCACGGCGCCCAGCGCCAGGTTCACATAGCCCTGCGAGCGGAACACGGCGATCAGCGCGTAAGTGCGGATCAGAAGATTGATCCAGAACGGCAGCACCACCAGCAGCAGAAGCAACGGCTTCCAGCGTTCGGAGGCGAAACAGATGCCGAAGGCGATTGGATAGGCTGTCACCAGGCACAAAATGGTGGCCAGCGCGCTGACCCAGATCGATTTCCATATGATGGTGAGATAGAGCGGATCGACGCTGCGGACGTAGTTTGAAATGCCCGTCAGATAATCATATTCGGTGATGGAGATTTCGCCGTTGATCACCGCCTTGTCGCTGAACGACATCACAAAGAGGAATCCCAAAGGCAGGATAAAGAACACGAGCATCCAGAATGTTCCAGGCCCGGCGAGGGTCCAAAAGACGCTTTTGTTGTCTTTCCAGTTGTCCAAAGCGCGCCTGCTCTCCCCTGACCTGCGATCCCCGGATGCTAGCCAATAAGAACGGGGACGGCAAGCTGCCGTCCCCGCAAGCTGCTCAAGGCGCTATCAGGCCGCCTGAATGCGCGTCCAGATTTCGTCGCGCACCTTGGTTGCCTCTTCGCCGAGATAGAGGCTGGGCTCGCATTTCGCCACGATTTCCGCGGGCGGGAAGATCGAAAGATTTTCCGTATAAGACTTGTCCATGATTGCCTTCGCTGCCGCGTTTGCGGTGGCATACTTGATGGTGTCGGCAATGTGTTTGCCGGCCTCGGCGCCAAGAACGAAGTTCAGGAACGCATGGGCGTTCTCTGGATGGGGAGCGCCGGTGGGAATCGCCATCGTGTCCTGCCAGACCAGCGAGCCTTCGGTT
>CADEEO010000036.1:0-6207 GCA_902826365.1 uncultured Hyphomicrobiales bacterium
GGCGTATCCTCACGAGCGCTTTCCGCAGGCGTGAGAAAGGGGGCCGCATCGACCGCGGCAAGCCGGTCAGCTTCACCTATGACGGCAAGCCATTGAGCGGATTTTCCGGAGATACCCTAGCCTCGGCGCTGCTGGCCAATGGCAAGACCCTGACGTCGCGCAGTTTCAAATATCACCGTCCCCGCGGAATTGTCTCCGCCGGCGTTGAAGAGCCCAATGGCCTTTTCACCATCGGCAAAAACGAACCCAACATTCCTGCAACAACCGTTGACCTCACCGATGGCCTCGTCGCGCAGTCGCAGAACGCCTGGCCATCCCCGGACTTCGATTTCATGGCGGTGAACTCCCTGCTCAGCCCCATGTTCCAGTCGGGTTTCTATTACAAGACCTTCATGGGGCCGTTCAAGAAATCCTGGATGTTCTATGAGCCCTTCATCCGCCGTGCCGCAGGCCTCGGCAAAGGCTCCTATGAAAAGGATTCGGATCGCTACGATACGGCCCATGAATTCTGCGATGTGCTGGTCGTGGGCTCCGGCCCTGCCGGACTCGCCGCGGCGGTAACGGCGGGCCGCTCCGGCGCGCGCGTCGTCCTTGTTGAACAGGACTCCGAACTTGGCGGGCAATTGCTCTCTGAACGGACGGCTGATCTGGAAGTCTGGCGGCAAGCGCAACTTGCTGAATTATCTTCGCTTTCCAATATAAAAATCCGCGCACGGACAACCGCCCAGGGCCTCTACGACGATAATTTCGTGGTATTGCTTCAGCGTCATGAAGAATCCGACGCCGCGAAAGGCAAGCCGCGCCAGACGCTGATCTCGCTCCGAGCGAAAGCAATTATCTTTGCCACCGGCGCGCTCGAAAGGCCGCTGGTATTTTCCAACAATGACCGCCCCGGCGTCATGCTGGCCTCGGCGGTGCGCACCTATCTCAATCGCTTCGCCGTGGCCCCGCTCAAGCGCGCGGTGATCGTCACCAACAATGACACGGCCTATCTCACCGCTTTCGATCTCGCCGAAGCCGGCATTGCGGTCACCATGGCCGATCACCGCAAGGTCATTCCCTCCGACCTGCTCTCGAAGGCCGCGATGCTCGGCATGGCGATGTTTCCCGGAACCGGCATCGCCGATGTGGAAGGCGCGAAACAGGTCAGCCGCGTGCGACTCGCAGGCGCACACTCCGCCTCCATTGAATGCGACGTGCTGGCCATGTCCGGCGGCTGGAGTCCGGCGGTGCATCTCACCTCGCACGGCGGCATCAAGCCCACTTACGACGAGAAGATCGCGGCCTTTGTGTCCGGCGGTTTTGCACCGACGCATTTCGGCGCCGGCGCCGTGATGGGCCGCTTCGGCACACAGGCCGCGATAAAGGACGGCACCGAGGCAGGCGCCAAGGCCGTTGCCGGTTTTGGCAAGGCGGTGAAGCCGGTTGCGCCGCCCGAAGGCAAAGACCGCGCCTATCACATCATGCCCGTCTGGCTGCCACCCTCTACTGGCAAGGGCAAGGCCTTTGTCGACGTGCAATCCGATGTGACCGTGAAGGACATCAAAACCGCCCATCAGGAAGGCTATGTCAGCGTCGAGCATTTGAAGCGCTACACCACGCTCGGCATGGGCACCGACCAGGGCAAAACCTCCAACATCAACGCCATTGCCATCATGGCCGGCCTGCGCGATGTGCCGATCATGCAGGCCGGAACCACCACCTTCCGCCCGCCCTATACGGGCCTTGCCGTTGGGGCCATTGCGGGCCGCACCATCGGTCATCACTTCCGGCCCTACCGCCTCTCGCCGCTCCATGATGCCAACAAGGCCAGCGGCGCAACCTTTATCGAAGCCGGTCTCTGGATGCGCGCCTGGTATTATGCCTGGGCCGGAAATTCGCCCGAGACCGCCTACATCCGGGAAATGGAACTGGTGCGCAAAGGCGTGGGCCTTGCCGATGTGTCAACCCTCGGCAAGATCGATGTGCAGGGGCCAGACGCGGCGGAATTCCTCAACCGCGTTTACGTCAATGGTTTCGCCAAATTGCCCGTGGGCAAGGCGCGCTATGGCGTGATGCTAAATGATGACGGCGTCGTGCTCGATGACGGCACCACCACACGCATTTCCGATACGCAGTTCTATCTAACCACCACCACGGCGCAGGCCGGCGAAGTCATGTCCTGGCTCGAATACCTGCTGCAGGTTCACTGGACCGACCTGAAAGTTCATGTGACCTCGCTCACCGATGAATGGGCCGGCATGGCCGTATCGGGGCCCAAGTCGCGCGAAGCCCTGCAGCTGGCCTTCCCGGAGGCGGACGTCTCCACCGGAAATCTCCCCTACATGGGTTGCCTCGAGGTGCATCTCGACGGCGTGCCCATCCGCCTGCTGCGCCTCTCCTTCTCCGGCGAACTGGCCTATGAAGTCCATTGCCCCGCCGACTATGCCCACGCGCTGTGGGAGCATTTCCTGAAAGTGGCCGAACCCCTCGGCATCAAGCCCTATGGCCTTGAAGCGCTGGCGTCGCTTCGCATCGAGAAGGGTCATGTGGCGGGCCTTGAACTCGATCATCGCAACACCCTGGATGATCTCGGCCTCGGCAAAATGGCGGGCAAGGAAAAAGCCTATGTCGGCAAGGAATTGCGCCAGCGCGAAAACCTGCAGGCAACGGAACGCTGGAGTCTGGTCGGCATTGAACTGATGGAAGCCGATAAGAAACTGCGTGGCGGCTCCATCCTGTTTTCAGCAGGCGATGAGATCAAAGGCCATGGCCGCGGCTATATCACCAGCGTGACATGGTCCACCGAACTCAACAAGTTCATTGCCCTCGGCCTCTATCAGGGCGGGCTGAAGCACGAAGGCGAAGACATCATTTGCGCCTTCCCCCTGAAGAACGAGCAGGTCAAGGCCCGCATCGTCTCGCCGCATTTCATTGATAGGGAAGGAGCGCGCCTCAATGCTTGACCGCCGCTCAGCTCTCGCCAGCGCCAAACCTTGCGCAAGCTCCGCCCTGCAAATCGGCGAAGCCCGCGGCTTTTCCCTGTTGCAAGTCGCAGGCCCGGCAAAGGCCATAAGCCCCATCACCGGCAAACTGCCGACGAAAGTTGGAATCGCGCTGCAGGCCGAAGGCCGCACCCTCATGCGCACCGGGGAAAACCAGTTCTGGATCATCGGCCCGGAGAATGACGCCATCGCAACAAAGCTGGACGGCATCGCAATCCTCACGCCGCTCTCCCACAGCCGCACCCGCATCTTCATCGAAGGCGCGCCGGCCCGCGATGTTCTCAGCAAAGGCATTCCCCTCGATTTCCATCCCACCGTCTTCAAGCCCGGCATCTTCGCCATGACCGGCATCCACCACACCCCCGTGCTGGTCCATTGCGTGAGCGAGCACCGCTTCGAAATCTACGCCCTCCGCACCTTCGCCCTCAGCGTCCACGACTGGCTCACCGACGCGGCGCTGGAATATTGTTGATCTGTGTTTTCTGCTTTCCTTCGTTAGGCAAACCTCGAAGTGTTACCCGCGCCTGTCATACTGTAGAAGTTGCCCGCCTATCGTAAACTCGCAACGTAAGTGGTGAAGCATACAAGATTTTGATTGGAGCAAAGTTAAGAACATGATCAGATTTGTATTCGCGACGCTTGCCGTGCTGTTCTTGAACTCCCCAACTAGAGCCGACGAGCGAGTCATTGGCTTCGCAAGCGAGGTGGCGATTAACGTCGACTCCACCATCGACGTTACTGAGACGATCAGCGTTAATGTCGAGGGTGCCCATATCAAGCACGGTATTTGGCGTGATTTCCTGACATGCTACCGTGGCTCGCAAGGGCGTGAAATAGACAAAGGCTTCGATATCACTTCGGTAAAACGCAATGGGCAGAACGAAAATTATGCGCTAGAAGAAGTCCTTGGCGGTGTGCGCGTCAAGATTGGCAACGGTGATGTGCTGCTCGCGTATGGCACTCACACCTATGAGATCACTTACCGTGCTAAAAAGGAGCTGAGTTATTTCAATAATTACGATGCACTCTTCTGGAACGTAACAGGCGGCAACTGGACATTGCCCATCGACAAAGTCGAGGCGATCATCCACCTACCTCCCGAAGCCAAGATCATCCATCATGTCGGTTCCACCGGTGAGTTAGGTTCGATGGGGCGGGATTATTATGAGAAATTGAGCGAGACATCGATCTATTACGCGGCGACAACTCGTCAACTTGTGCCTGGCGAGGGATTTGTCGTGGCCATCGCCTTCACCAAAGGTATTGTGGAGCAATTACGTGCGCAGAATGAGAAGTTCACTTCGTTTTGCGGGGTAGGGTTTGGGATATAACGGTTAGCAAGGTGCTAAATGGCTATTGCCTTCTCCCGCACGAAGGATGGGAGAAGGTGCCCGACAGGGTGCAAGAGAGCCTGCTGGCCGGAATGATAGAATAGATCAGGAGCGCATCCGCTCGCCCTTGGGGTCAAAGGGCGGATCGACGATGATTGTCGCCTTGCGCTGCTCGCCGATGATTTCGATGTCGAAGGCGCCCGTGGCCAAATCATCGGCCAGTTCCTTTGGCACATAGCCCTGCGCCATGGACTTGTTTACAAAATGCGCAAAGCCGCCGGACGTGACCCAGCCCACCACCTTGCCCTTGTGGCTGATCGGCTCATCGCCCAGCACATCCGCATCGCCGGCCTCGACAATCATTGAAACCCGGCGCAGCTTTCCGCCAGTGCGTTTTTCTTCCATCGCCGCCTCGCGGCCGATGAAGTCATTCTTGGTGAGATCGATGAAGCGGTCCATGCCCGCTTCGAAGCCGCCGTAGATTGGACGAAGCTCCCGGTACCAGGTCGGGAAGTTCTTTTCCAGCCGCATGCAGAGGAGCGCCCGCATGCCGAAGTTGATGATGCCTTCTTCCTTCCCCGCCTTCATGATTTCCTGATAGAGGCGGCGCTGGTAATCCGGCGCCACCCAGATTTCATAGCCGAGATCGCCCGTATAGGTGACGCGGTTGATCAGCGCCGGCACATTGCCGATATCCATGGCGCGGTGGTCCATGAATTTGAAGGCGGCGTTGGAAACATCCGCGTCCGTGAGCTTTTGCAAAACCGCGCGCGACTTCGGCCCGGCGATGGAAAGCCCCACCAGTCCCATGTCGTAGCGGTGAATGTTCACGCTGCCATCGTTGGGCACATGCTGCTCGAACCAGCGCATGTGATATTTCTGCGCCTGGCTTGAACCCCACATATAGAAGGTGTCGCCTCCCGCATTGGCGATGGTGAAATCGCCGATTAGCTTGCCGTTCGGATTGAGCATTGGCGTCAGGACGAGACGCCCCACCTTCGGCATCTTGTTGGTCATCAGGCGCGCCAGGAAAGCTTCCGCGCCATGTCCGGTGAAGCGGTACTTGGCGAAGTTGGCAATTTCGGTGACCCCCACGCCATTGCGCACGCCCAGCACTTCCGCCTTCACATGGGCAAAGTCATTGGAGCGGTGGAACGAGAAAATATCTTTCGGCTCTACGCCCTTGGGCGCAAACCACAGCGGCGTTTCAAGCCCCCAGGAATCGCCCATCACCGCGCCTTGCGAGATCATCGTGTCATAAAGCGCCGTGGTCTGCTGCGGCCGGGCACCCGGAAGCTCTTCATTGGGGAATTTGATCGAGAAGCGCCGCGCATAATTCTCCCGCACCTTCTCGTTGGTGTAGCTCCGCGTCGCCCATTCGCCGAAACGCGAAACATCCATGGCCCACACATCAAAGCCCGGATCGCCATTCACCATCCATTGCGAAAGCGCCAGGCCAACCCCGCCGCCCTGGCTGAAGCCCGCCATCACGGCGCAGGCGCACCAGAAATTCTTGAGGCCCTGCACCGGCCCCACCAGCGGGTTGCCGTCCGGCGAGAAGGTGAACGGCCCGTTGATCACCCGTTTGATGCCCGCCTTGGCCAGCGCCGGGAAATGCCGGTAGCCGATTTCAAGATGGTCGGCGATGCGGTCAAGGTCCGGCGGCAAAAGCTCCTGGCCGAAATCCCACGGCGTCTGCTTCGGCTGCCACGGCTTGCACTCTTTTTCATAGGTGCCAAGCACGATGCCCGAGCGCTCCTGGCGCATGTAGATTTCCGATTTGAAATCGATGATGTGCGGCAGCTCGCGGCCGCGCTCCTTGTTGTAGGCGATGACTTCCGGCATGTCGTCGGTCACCAGATACATGTGCTCCATGGCCAGCACCGGCAGCT
>CADEEO010000036.1:6307-12069 GCA_902826365.1 uncultured Hyphomicrobiales bacterium
TCCGGCATGTCGTCGGTCACCAGATACATGTGCTCCATGGCCAGCACCGGCAGCTCCAGCCCCACCATGCGGCCCACTTCGCGCGCCCAAAGCCCGCCGCAATTCACCACATGCTCCGCATGGATGTTGCCGTTCACCGTGATCACATCCCAGGTGCCGTCCGCGCGCGCCTTCAAATCCGTGACGCGGCAATTCTGGTAAATTTCGGCCCCGGCAATGCGCGCCGACTTGGCATAGGCATGGGTCGTGCCTTCCGGATCAAGGTTGCCGTCCGCCGCATCCAGCATGGCGCCGACAAAATACTTCTCTTCCAGAAGCGGGTTCAGCGCCTTCGCTTCCTTCATCGACATCATCTCGGTCTCAAGGCCGAGGTACTTGGCCCGCGCATGGGCCATCTTCAGCCATTCCAGCCGCTCCGGCGTATCCGCCAGGATAAGCCCGCCTGAGCGATGCAAACCGCAGGCCTGGCCGGAAATTTTCTCAAGCTCGTCATAAAGGCCGATGGTGTAACCCTGCAGCTTCGCCACATTGGGATCGCCGTTAAGGGTGTGGAACCCGCCCGCCGCATGCCAAGTGGAGCCGGAAGTGAGGCGGTCGCGCTCCACCAGCACCACGTCTTTCCAGCCCGCTTTGGTGAGGTGGTAGAGCACTGAGCAGCCAACCACGCCACCCCCGATGACAACGACGCGCGCCTGCGATTTCATGTGATTTTCCTTGGGAAAAGTGAAAGCTTTGCGCTTCAATAGCCGATGCGCAAGGCCTTTCGCAATCGCCCGGGCGGTGAGAAGAATTCAACTCGGCCCAAAACGAAAACGGCCCCACATTTGTGGGGCCGCTGAATGGTCAAACCAGAAAAGCCTAGATGCTTTCCTTGACTTCCTTGGCGGCGCGGAAAGCCAGCTTCTTCGAAGCCTTGATCTTGATCTGCTCGCCGGTTGCCGGATTGCGGCCAAGACGGGCGGGACGCTTCCTGACCTGGAAAATTCCAAGCCCGGTGACGCGAACCTTGTTGCCCTTCTTCAGGTGCTTCACGAGGAGATCGACAAAGTCAGCCAGCAATTCGCCGGCGGCCTTTTTTGACATCTCGTGCTTTTCGGAAAGTTCCGCAGCCATTTTGGACAGGGGAACCGTCAGTATTTTTTCGTCAGCCATGTTTTCATCTCCGTTTGCCGAATCGGCCGCTGAGGAAACTAGCCCTTTAGCTGAGTCGTGAAAACCCTTATTTTTAAGGGCTATTTTCAATTTGAGTCGAAATAACGCTTATAAAACGGCCATTCCCAATTTGCGGGTTTAAGTTGTTCCTGAAAACATAGCGATTACAGTTAGTTAAGGCCAAGCGAACGGAGGTATTCGGGATTCGGATAGGCCACCGGTTCCTTCGGCTTGAAAAAATATTTGCGGAAAATTTCGCGGTAGCCATGCATCAGGTAGCCGTGGTTCTTTTGCAGAAGCGCTTCGCGCTCGGCCCGGTAATAGGCCGGAAGCTTGTACCACGCCAGGCGCGGCTGCACGTGATGCGGCAGATGCAGATTGTTGTTGAGAAACATCAATGAAAGCGGCGCGGATGATTCCACCACGATGGTGCGCTCGCCAAGATCTTCAACGGCCTGATGCTCGCAGAATGAGCGAACGAGCGAGAACGCGATTCCAGGCCAGGCAAACATCACGAGATAGGCCCACAGCGGAATGCCGCAAATGAAGTAGGCATAGGCAAGTGTCATGGCGCAGGCCGGAATGTGCCAAGCCCAGGCCTTGGCAACTCCCATATCGCCTTTGGCTATGGCCATGAATTCCGATGACCAGAAACGGATCGTTCCAATGATGGGGCCAAGAATCATGCGGCCCGCCAGCGTATTATTGATGGTGTAGAGCTGCTTGAGCGGTGCCGGCAGCTTGGCCCATTCCTCTGGCAGCAGATAATAGGATTCCGGATCAAGCATCGGGTCGGTCAGGTTCTCGTCATTGTGATGGATGAGATGCAGCTTGCGGTAGCGCCGGTAGGGAAAGTTGAGGCTGAAATTGATCGCCACCAAAAGTTCGTTGAGCGCCGCATTGCGCGTCGGATGCCCGTGCAGCACCTCGTGTTGCAGCGAACCATGCAGGGCAATGAGATAGCCGGCCAGCGGCATGATCACCCAGAAGGGCAGGGCGTAGTAAAACCACATCAGCGTTGCCATAGCCCCATAGGTGAGAAGGATCAGGATAACGGTCGGCCATTCGATTTGCGCGGGCCGGTCGGCGGCGATTTCAGTCGGGTGTTGCATGGGCACCAATTATTTGGCTTTGTGGCATTCTTCAAGTCTCAAGGAAACTAACCACCCCATGTTAGCATCTTTCCCCATGTATGACTGGCCGGAAGTCAGGGACGCCACCGATGCGTGGTGGCGCGGGCTTTCCCGGCACCTCGGCGTGGCGGTGGGGCTTGACCGGAACCCCGACCATTTCGCCGCCTGGCGCCGGGCCGATCTCGCCTTCAGCCAGGCATGCGGCTATCCTTTCACCCATGAATTCAAGGGCTTGCTGAAATACATTGCCACCCCGCATTATGCCGTGCCGGGCTGCCACGAAGCCAATTACTGCAGCTTCATCTTTGCCCGCTTTGATCAATCCCCCGACTCGTTCCGGGGCGGAGTTGCCGTGGTTAACAACCCGGACTCCATGTCCGGCATGCTGGCGCTCAAACTGGTTTTCGCGCCTTTTGCCGTCAAGGGGAAGTTCTTCGCCCGGGCTCTGGAAAGCGGCAGCCACGTCAAATCCATGCTTGCGGTGCGTGATGGCCTTGCCGATGTCTGCGCCATCGATGCCGTCTGCGTCGCCTTGGCCCGGCGTTACCGCCCGGATTATCTGGAAGGCCTGGTTGAAATCGCCCGCTCGCCCCCGGTTCCAGGCCTGCCCTATGTCACGCGCGGTGGCGGCATTGAAGCCATGCGGCAAGGGCTGGTTGCCGCCTTCGCGGATTCGGATTTACAACAGTGCCGTGAGCAGCTCTTCCTGAGCGGCCATTCCGTGCTTCGCCCAAATGCCTATGAGCGTATCACCGATCTCGAAAGCGTGATGCAAATGGCTGGAGGGCTGGAGCTGAATGACGATTGAACTTTATACTTGGAGCACGCCCAACGGCCGGAAGATTTCCATAGGCCTCGAAGAGATGGGGTTGGACTACACCGTTCATCCCGTCAACATCGGCAAGGGCGAGCAATTCGCTACCGATTTTCTGAAGATTTCCCCCAACAACAAAATTCCCGCCATCATCGACACCGACAATGGAATTTCGGTTTTCGAATCCGGCGTCATTCTCATGTATCTCGCCGACAAGGTGGGCAAGTTCTATCCGCGGGATTTCGCAACCCGCATCAGGGTCAATGAATGGCTGATGTGGCAGATGGGAAATTTCGGCCCCATGCTGGGCCGCGCCCACTCTTATTTGCACTACAATCCGGGCAAGGCGCCCTTCGCCGAGGAGTGGTTCGCCAAGGAAGCCGTTCGGCTTTACGGGGTGCTCGACCGGCAACTGGAAAAATTTGAATTCATGGCCGGCGACTATTCCATTGCCGATATTGCAACTTTCCCCTGGGCCGCCCGCCATGAATGGCAGCGCATCGACCTGAACGGCTATCCAAATGTGAAGCGCTGGTATCTCGCCATTGCGGCGCGGCCCGCCGTGGTGAAGGGCTTTGCCGTGCCAGGTGGCAGCGTCATTCCCATGCCGAAGTAAAACTCAGGATTACCCCGCAAAGCCGCCGGCTTGCAGGAAGGCAATTTCCGCCGCCGTTGATCTCCGCCCGAGGACCTTGTTGCGGTGGGGGAACCTGCCGAAGCGGGCGATGATGTCCAAATGCATTTGGGCATAATAAACCATGTCGGAGAGCCCGAGGGTTCCAAACAGGGCGACACAGCGGTGTTGCGCGTCGAGGTCTTCCGCATGCTCGAACGGCATGAGAAGCCACATGGCCAGCGGCGGCACCAGCTTCCGGTGGTAGCCCCGGCTGACTGAAGTCTTGGCCAGAGCCAGTGCCTTGGCGTCCCCGGCAAAAGCCAGCGGGCTGCCGCGATGAATGTTGCGTGAAACCTGGTCAAGCAAAAGGACAAGCCCCAAGGCGCCTTCCGGCGTTTCACCCCAGTGATCAAACGCACCAAGCCGGGCCTGTTTCAGCGCTTCGCCAAAACGCACCGCCAGCGCCCCGTCAAAGGCCGCGTTCTTTTCGAACCAGCGCTCCTCCCCCGCCAATGTCCAGAAATCCACAATGGCCTTGGCGTCCACGTTATTTTCTCGCCGGCATGACTTCATCGGCGGAGATGCGTGATTTCACGAACTCCTCTCGCATTTCGCAATGGAGCGACAGCGCGTGAAGCTTGGGAAATTTCTTCGCCGGAAAGGCCTCAGGCACCCGCAGCTTCACATAGCCGATCAGGCAGCCGATGGTGACATCCGCCTGGCTCATGTGCAGATCGAAATACCACGGCGTGCCGCAGTTATTTTCAAGTTCGGTGAGCCCGGCCTTGAGCTGGTCCAGGCAACGCCCCTCCCACTCCTCGCTCAGCATTTTCTTGGGGTGGAAGAACCGCTCATAGCTCACCGCCCCGGCCTTCTCGGTGGCGCCCGCCGCCAGTGCCACGGCCTGCAAAACCTTGCGGCGCTCCGGGCCATGGCTCGGCGTCAACGCCCGCGCCGGCCCCGCAAGTTCATCGAGGTAATCAAGGATGGCCCACGAATCGATGAGGATTTCGCCCGACCCCAGTTCAAGCGAGGGAATGCGGATCAGCGGATTGATCTTCTGCATTTTCTTGGCGTTGGAAAACACCGAAATCGTGTTGCGCTCAAACGGCATGTGATAGTGGTGCAGCGTAACCGCAACGCGACGCACAAACGGCGAGTCATATTGCCCAACCAGGATCATGCCTGACACTATCGCGCAGTTAAGCGAGGCGGTCCATAGCCTTCTGGCGGCCGATGAGGGGCAGGAGGGCTGCCAATTCAGGGCCGTGATCAAGCCCCGTAAGCGCCAGGCGCAGCGGCATGAAAAGCTGTTTCCCTTTGCGGTCGGTCGCAAGCTTTAGGGCATCGGTCCAGGTCTTCCACGTGGTGGAATCCCAAGGTTCGGCGGGCAGCGACTTGGCCGCGTCGCTCACAAAACTGCGATCTTCATTGGCCACAACCGGGGCGATCTTGCCAGCGATGATCTCCTGCCAGGCCTTTGCATCCGATAGCTTTTCCAGATTGCCGCGTACTGCCAGCCAGAACGCTTCGCTGCCATAATCCAGCCTGTCCTTCACCGCGTCCCACGGCAGCATATGTAGGAGCTTGGCGTTGAGATGATTAAGCTCCGCCTCGTCGAAGCGGGCAGGGGCGCGTGACAGCTTGGCGAGATCGAAACCCGCCACCAATTCCCTGTAGTCGGCGCAAGGGTGAATGGAATCAGATGTGCCGAGAAGTGCTGCAATGCTGACCACCGCCATGGCTTCAAGGCCATTCTCGCGCATGGCGCCTATCGACAGCGATCCCAGGCGTTTCGACAATCCTGCGCCATCTGCTCCGGTCAAGAGACTGTGGTGCGCGTAAGCCGGAACGGCGCCCCCCAGCGCCCGGGTGATTTCAATTTGCACCGCCGCATTCACCACATGGTCTTCGCCGCGGATCACATGGGTGATCCCAAACTCGATATCATCGACAACCGAAGGCAGCGTGTAGAGATAGCTGCCATCCTCGCGGATCAGCACCGGATCAGACAGGGTCGCCGTATCAATATGCTGAGGCCCCCGGA
>CADEEO010000036.1:12169-23953 GCA_902826365.1 uncultured Hyphomicrobiales bacterium
CGCGCCACATCCGTATCATCATAGCGCAGGATGAACTGCCCGCCAGTCTTTTGCGCCATGAGCCAGTTGAGAATGGCGGTGCGCCCATTGCCAATATGGATGCGGCCCGTGGGCGAGGGGGCAAAGCGGAGAATTGTCATCTAATGTTTGTCCCGGAACGCATTGGTGATCGGATAGCGCCGGTCGCGGCCGAAATTGCGCCCGGTGATCTTGACGCCCGGCGCCGCCTGCCGGCGTTTGTATTCGGCGATGTAGAGCATGTGCTGGATGCGCTTCACCAGCGCCTCGTCATGGCCGCGCTTCACGATGGCCGCAATCGGCAGTTCTTCTTCCACCAGACCCTGCAGAATATCATCCAGCACCTCGTAGGGCGGCAGCGTGTCCTGGTCCTTCTGGTTTTCGCGCAGTTCCGCCGTGGGCGGCTTGCTGATGATGCGCTCAGGGATCACAAACCCCTGTGTATTGCGCCACTTTGCCAGCCGGAACACCTGCGTCTTGTAAACATCCTTGATCGGATTGAAGCCGCCGTTCATGTCGCCGTAGAGAGTGGCATAGCCCACTGACATTTCCGACTTGTTGCCCGTGGTCAGCACCATCGAGCCGAACTTGTTGGAGATCGCCATGAGAATGACCCCGCGCGTGCGCGACTGGATGTTCTCTTCGGTCACATCGATATTTTTTCCATCGAACATAGGCTTCAGCACGGACAGAAAACCTTCAACTGGCTCTTTGATCGGCACCACGTCATAGCGCACGCCCAAGAGCTTGGCGCAGGCCTCGGCGTCAACGAGGCTGTCCTTGCTTGTGTAAGCGTAGGGCAGCATCACGCAATGCACCCGCTCTTTGCCCAGCGCATCAACTGCCATTGCAGCAACGACAGCCGAGTCGATGCCGCCGGAAAGGCCCAGCACCACGCCGGGAAAGCGGTTCTTCTCCACATAATCCTTGAGGCCCAGCACGCAGGCTTTCCAGGTTTCCTCTTCGCCTTCCGGAAGCTTGGCGATGCTGCCCGGCGTGACCCGCCAGCCGCCCGCGCCGCGTGTCCATTCCGTGAGCGTGACGTTCTCCACAAACATTGGCATTTGCACGGCGAGCGACCGGTCTGCATTCAGAACGAAGGACGCGCCATCAAACACCAGCTCATCCTGTCCGCACATCTGATTGAGATAGGCCATGGGCAGCCCCGTTTCGGTGACCCGCGCCACCACGAGGTTGAGCCGCACATCATCCTTGTTGCCCTCGAACGGCGAGCCGTTGGGAACCAGCAGGATTTCCGCCCCGGTCTCCGCCAGGGTTTCGCAGGTTTCCTCGGTCCAGATATCCTCGCAGATGGGAACGCCCAGACGCACTCCCTTGAAGGAAATGGGGCCGGGGGCAGGGCCCGCCTGAAACACCCGCTTTTCATCAAACACGCCGTAATTCGGCAAGTCATGCTTGAAGCGCAGCGTCTCGATCTTGCCGCCGTTCAGGAGCGCCACCGCATTGTAAACTTTGCCGCCTTCGGCCCAGGGCGTGCCCATGAGCATCGCCGGGCCGCTCTTCATGTCCTTGGCCAGTTCCTCAAGCGCCGCCTTGCACTGGGCCACAAAACTCGGGCGCAAAACCAGGTCTTCCGGCGGATAGCCGCAGATAAACAGCTCTGGAAACAGCACGAGATCGGCCCCCGCCGCATCAAGGCAGGCAGCCCGGGCCTTGGCCATATTGGCTTGAATGGCACCCAGCGTCGGGTTCAACTGGGCCAGCGCAATGACGAGTCTGTCGGTCATGCCCGCCTCTTAGCGGATTGAACCCCTGTCTTCAATTGCTGGCGGAAACCGGCCCCGGCTCAGGTCTTTCCAATTAGCGTATGGCGCAAAGCCAGGACGCGGCCCGGTCCATGTGCCGCGGCAAACAACAGGCCCGCAAGAAAGGTGAAATGATCCACAAAGAAGCCGAACTCCGCCTGGTTCCCGGCCCAATGGGACGGGCCATGAAAGGCAAAGGCAAGAAAGATCACGTAAAGTCCCGCCAGAAGGCAGGCCTCTGCAAAGAGTGCTCCGGTGAGGAAACAAAGGACCAGCGCACTCTCAAAAATGGCGGCGAGCCAGGCCAGAGGATAGGAAAATGGAAAGCCCGCAGCCGCGATGTAATCGGCGGTTGCCTGCATGCCTGCAAACTTGAAGCTTACCGCCATCAGAAAAGCGCCCGCAAATATCAGGCGTCCGATAAGGACGGCAGCCGTCTGCCACAGGGGTTCTGAATCGCTGGTTGTCATGATTTGGCACTCCTCGCGATAGCGAAGGTTTCACGAATTCCGGACCTGCGCAAGAGACACTTGAGAGCACCGTTGACGGTTTTCAGAAAACCCACCAAGAGAGGGGCATGACCATATTTGATTTCATCACCCGGGCTGATCCTTCAGCCATTGCGATCGCCGCACCCGAACGGAGCCCCATGACCTATGCGGGGTTGGCCGCTCTGGTCGAAAAGACCCTGCGAAGCCTGAACAACGCCGGCCTTGGCCGCACCGACAAGGTGGCCATTGTCCTGCCCAATGGCCCCCTGATGGCCACGGCTTTTCTCACCGTTTCCGCCGCCTGCGTCGCCGCCCCGCTGAACCCCGCCTTCCGCGAGGACGAATTCCGCTACTATATGGAGGATCTGAACATCAAGGCGCTGATCGTGGATAGCGGCAGCGTTTCGCCCGCCGTGGCCGCCGCGGCAGGCCTTGGCATTTCGATCATTGACCTCGAGCCCCATGAGCTTGCCGGTGATTTTTCCCTGCACCCGCTGACCCGCGGCGAAACCCCGAATGGCGGATTTTTGGGCATCGATGAAGCAGCGCTTGTGCTGCACACCTCAGGCACAACCTCAAGGCCAAAGATCGTGCCGCTTACGCAAGGCAACTTGACCGCCTCGGCGAGCAACGTTGCCCACACCCTGCGCCTGATCAGCGCCGATCGCTGCCTGAACATCATGCCGCTGTTTCACATTCATGGCCTGGTCGCGGCGGTGCTGGCAACGCTCTCCGGCGGCGGCTCGGTTTTCTGCACCCCGGGTTTCAATGCCCTGAAATTCTTTGGCTGGCTGGAGGAATCGAAGCCCACCTGGTACACGGCGGTGCCGACCATGCACCAGGCCATCCTCTCGAGGGCCGAAAGAAATGTGGTGGTCATCAAGGCCCATCCCTTGCGATTGATCCGCTCCAGTTCCGCCTCCCTGCCAGTGCCCGTGTTCAATCAATTGGAAGCGGCTTTCGGCTGCCCGGTGATTGAAGCCTATGCCATGACCGAAAACGCCCATCAGATGACCAGCAACCAGTTGCCGCCGGACAAGCGCAAGGCAGGCTTCGTTGGCTGCGCGGCGGGACCGAAAGTCGCCATCATGTCGCCCGCCGGAAAAATCCTCAAAGCCGGCAAGGAAGGCGAAGTGGTAACCCGCGGACCCAACGTGACCAAGGGCTATGAAAACAACCCCGAAGCCAATGAAGCCGCTTTTGCCCATGGCTGGTTCCACACCGGCGACCAGGGCTACATGGACGATGACGGCTACCTCAAGATCACTGGCCGATTGAAAGAGATCATCAACCGGGGCGGCGAAAAAATAGCTCCCGCCGAAATTGACGAAGCCCTGCTTGATCACGCGGCCGTCCAGCAGGCCCTGGCCTTTTCCGTTCCCCACGACAAGTTGGGCGAAGATGTTGCCGCCGTCGTCGTCTTGAAGGATGGCGCCACAGCAACCGAACGGGAGTTGCGCGACTTTGTGAACGAAAAGCTCGCAGCATTCAAAGTGCCCAAAAGAGTCTATTTCCTGAGCGAGATTCCCAAAGGCCCCACAGGCAAACTGCAGCGCATCGGCCTGGCGCAGAAACTGGGCCTCGTATGACAAAAATCTGCGTGTTCGGCGCCGGCGCCATTGGCGGCTATATCGGCGCGCGGCTGGCGCACAAGGCCGAATCCGAAGTTTCACTGGTCGCTCGTGGCCCCCATCTCGCGGCCATGGAAGCCAACGGTCTCATCCTGAAGCAGGGAGGCGAGACTTTCACGGTTCATCCCCGCGTGTCGTCTGATCCAAAAACATTGGGCTCCCAGGATTATGTGATTGTCACCGTAAAAGCCCACGCGCTGACCGGGGTGCTGGACCAGCTCCAACCCCTGCTTGGCAAGGACACCACCATCCTCTTTGCCCAAAACGGCTTGCCCTGGTGGTATTTTTATAAGCACGGCGGCCCCTATGACGGGCGGCGCATTGAAAGCGTCGATCCCGGCGGGAAGATTTGGGAGCGGCTGGGCCCCGAGCGCGCTCTTGGCAGCGTTGTCTGGCAGGCCGCCGAGCTGGAAAGCCCCGGCGTGATCGCCCATGCCTATGGCGACCGCCTGCCCATTGCCGAACCTTCCGGAGAAAAAACCCCCCGCGCCATGCTGCTCAGTAAACTGCTGATGAGCGCCGGATTGAAAAGCCCGGTGCGCGGCAACCTGCGCGATGAGATCTGGCTGAAACTCTGGGGCAACCTGAGTTTCAACCCGGTCAGTGTCCTGACGCAGGGAACCCTCCTGCAGCTTGCCACCGACAAGGGCACGCGGAAAGTCATTCGTGGCATGATGCAGGAAGCCCGCCTCGTGGGCGAGGCGCTGGGCGTGAAATTTTCCGTGGATGTCGATGAGCGCATCGCCATGGCTGAAAAAGTCGGAAGCCACCGCACCTCGATGTTGCAGGATGTCGAAGCCGGTCGGCCCACGGAACTCGATTCACTTCTCGGCGTTGTCATAGAATTGGCGCAGATGGTTGGAATTGCTACACCCACCCTGAATTTGGTATATGATCTCACGAAGTTTCGAAGCAGAACCTGATAAAATCTTACCGGAGAAAACCCCATGCGCCTCGACAATGAAAAGCCCAGTGAAAATGTTGAAGACCGCCGGGGGCAGGGTGGAGCCGGCGGAGGCTTTGGTTTTCCGCGTGGCGGCAGCGGCAGGGGCATCAACATTCCCATGGGTGGCGGAAGGGGCGGCTTCAGCATCTCCACCATTGTCATGCTCGTCATTGCCTATTTCGCCATCAAGCTGCTCTTCGGCATCGACCTTCTCGACATGGTGAATGGCGGCGGCATGCAGGCGCCAAACAGCGGCACCAACACCGAGATGACCATTCCCAGGGGCAACACCGATGTGGCTGGCGGCGATGTGCAAGGCGGCGCCACCACGCCCGCCACCGATGTGACCGGCGATGCCGGCAAGGATTTCGTCTCCCGTGTGCTGGGCTCAACCGAGCGTGTCTGGGACGGCGTTTTCAAGCAGATGGGCCAAACCTACCAGAAACCCAACCTCGTTCTCTTCAGTGGTTTCGTGCAGTCAGCTTGCGGCATGGCGCAGGCGGCCATGGGTCCGTTTTACTGCCCGCGCGACAGCAAGGTCTATATCGACCTGTCGTTCTACCAGGACATGAAGAACAAGCTGGGCGCTCCCGGCGATGCGGCGCAAGGTTATGTGATTGCCCACGAGGTGGGCCATCACCTGCAGAATCTCTTCGGCATTGCCGATAAGGTAACCCAGGCCCGCATGAAGGTTTCGCAGGAAGAGGGAAATGTTCTTTCCGTGCGCATGGAGCTTCAGGCCGATTGCTTTGCCGGCATCTGGGCGAAGGAATCCAATGTCTTCGAGGATGGCGACATTGAGGAAGCCCTGAACGCCGCCACCGCCATTGGCGATGACCGCCTGCAGAAGCGCTCGCAAGGCTATGTTGTCCCCGAGTCTTTCACCCACGGCACCTCCGAGCAGAGGGTGCGCTGGTTCAAGACCGGCTTCCAGGCAACTGATATCGGCCAGTGCGACACCTTTGGAACTGACCAGCTCTAAGGCTACGCCAGCCGGCGCAGATTAGTTTCGCGCCGCCGCGACACTTAATTGTTACGGAAGTTGTTTTGCCCGGGACGGCCATCCGGGAGCATTGTCGCGCCTGAAGTTCAATTCAGAGGCGATGCCCATGGCTGCAAATCAGGTTCCCCGCGAGAAGGTTTATGTGCACAAGCTCTTTGTGCGGGTATTCCACTGGGTGAATGCGCTGGGCATGACCCTGATGATCATGAGCGGCTGGCGCATTTACAACGCCTCACCGCTCTTTGATTTCAGGTTCCCGAACGGCATCACCCTTGGCGGCTGGCTGGCAGGCGCCCTGCAATGGCACTTCGCCGCCATGTGGCTGCTGGTCGCCAATCTCCTCGTCTATCTCATCGTGGGCTTTGCCACCGGCCATTTCAAAAGGCGCTTCACCCCCGTTTCGCCTTCATCAGTTGCGGGCGACATGGCAAAGGCGCTCACGGGAAAATTGCCCCATAGCGCCACGACCTACAATTCTGTCCAGAAGGCCGCCTACATAGGAGTCCTGCTCGCCATTGTTCTCACCATCGTTTCCGGCGCCGTCGTCTGGAAACCCGTGCAACTGCAGGAAATCGGCCTTCTCATGGGCGGCTATGAGGGTGCCCGCCTGGTGCATTTTTTCGGGATGGCGGCAATCTGCGCTTTTATCGTGCTGCACCTGACCCTGGTGTTGCTCGTGCCCAGCACGTTGATGCCGATGATCCTGGGCTGGGTCAGCAAAACCAAACGCGAAACGGAGGCAAGCCATGAACGCTAAGCTGTTATTGCAGCCCTCAAAATCTTTGGTGAACATTGAGCGTCGCCTGTTCATGAAAAAAACCTTGAGCCTTGGAGCCCTGGCAATGCTCACCGGCTGCGATCCAACCGAACCTTCCGTGACCGACCGCATATTGTCGGCCATGTCACGCTGGAACGATGACGTTCAACTGGCAATCTTCAGTCCCAATAAGCTGGCGCAGGTTTACACCGAAGCCGATATCACCGAGGACTTTCCGTTCAACGGCTATTATCCTGAAGCCAAAGCGCCGGTCGTGGCAGAAGAAGGCTTCAGGCTTGAACTCTCAGGCCTCATTGGCAAGAAGGAAAGCTGGACCCTTGAGCAGTTGCGTGCGCTGCCGCAGGAATCACAAATCACCCGCCACATCTGCGTTGAGGGCTGGAGCGCCATCGGCAAGTGGGGCGGCGTGCGCTTCAGTGATTTCCTGCGCCTCATTGAGGCCGATACGAGCGCCAAATATGTCGGCTTCAAATGCGCCGATAACTATCATTCCAGCATCGACATGGCCACAGCACTCCACCCGCAAACCATTCTGGCGCTTACCTTCCGGGACCAGGTGCTGCCCACCAAATATGGCTTCCCGATGAAGCTTCGCGTGCCGACGAAACTGGGCTTCAAGAACCCCAAGCACATCATGGCCATGTATGTGACCAATGATTATCCCGGCGGCTTCTGGGAAGACCAGGGCTATAACTGGTTCAGCGGTTCGTGAGTGAGGCACTCACCGGCTTTCACAAGCCAGTGAATGTCTCGTTCGTGTTTTGCTTGTGATCAGGCGCTTTCGCATTCTTCTCCCGGGACGATCAAGTCTCTCTGGAGGAAAACTCAAATGCTTAAATACGCAATTGCCATCGCCGTAGCAGGTCTTTTCGGCATCGCGCCTGCCTTCGCCGACGAGATGATGAAGTGTGATGACGCAAACCTGATGAAGATGGACATGATGGTGAAGGAGGCGAATGATCCCATGATGAAGAAGCAGATGGAAATGGCCATGGGCGAAATAGCCATGGCGATGGACGCCAAGAAAGCCAGCAAGATGGACGAGTGCGAAATGCACTTGAACAAGGCCGCCATGGAACTCAAGAAGCAATAGCTCAAAATGAAAACGGGCGCTGTTGCCCAGCGCCCGTTTGAAAACTCTGCCGTGGAGCTTACGACTTGTTCATAGCGCCCTTGATGAGGGCCACAACGATTGTGAGCACGGCGCCGCCGATGCCGCCGCCGGCCACATCCTGAATGATTGCGCCGATGTCGAGGCCGCTTGCCGCAGCGCCTGCCGCGGCATCAGTAGCCATGGCGCCACCGCCGAGTATCTTGTCAAGAATCTGGCCACCACCCAATCCGCCAATAACACCGGCAATCGTATTGCCTAAGGTGCCGAGGCTCTTGTCAGGCATTGCCTTGCCAGCAGCGTTACCGCCAATGGCGCCGACGATAAGTTGGATAATAAGCGACGTAATGTCCATTATGGGTCCCCTTTTGTGGACGATCACTGGCTCGCTGCCAGTGGCAGACTCATAGCAGAATTGCGGTGGCAACTCAAAGTCAGAATTGCCGCCGCCATGTCCATGAGCGGGCACGGAATTTCAGTAGGCGTTTTCGCTCTTGAACAGCGCGAAGGGGGTGCGCACGAGAATCTTCACGTCAAACATCAGCGACCAGTGATCGATGTAATCAAGGTCGTGTTTCACCCGCTGTTCGATTTTTTCGCGCGTGTCGGTTTCGCCGCGCCAGCCGTTGACTTGCGCCCAGCCGGTTATTCCGGGGCGCACCCGGTGCCGGGCGAAATAGCTATCGACGACCTGCTCGTAAAGCGTGTCGGCGGCCTTGGCCTGGGTGGCGTGCGGGCGCGGCCCCACAAGCGAAAGCTGGCCGGTTAACACGTTGAATAATTGGGGCAATTCGTCCAGTGAGGTCTTGCGTATGAAGCGGCCAACGCGGGTCACCCGCGGATCGCCCTTGCTCACCAGCGTTGCCGCATGCGCATCGCAGCGGTTCGCGTACATCGAGCGGAATTTGAAAACTTCGATCAATTCATTGTTGAAGCCATAGCGCTTCTGCTTGAACAGAACCGGGCCCTTGCTTTCCAGCCGGATTGCAATGGCCACCGCAAGCATGACGGGCGCCAGCACGGCAATTGCGGCACTCGCGATGACGCGGTCAAAAACATTCTTGAGAAACAGTCCCCAGCCCATCAGCGGCCGGTCAAACATCGCGAGCAGGGGCAGGCGGCCGATATAGGTATAAGCCTTGGAGCTGAATTTCAGGCTCGAGGCCTTGCCGCTGATTCGGATGTCGACTGGCAATTCCCACAGCCGCTTCAGGATGTGGAGAAGGCGCGCTTCCGCCGAAAGGGGAATGGCGACGATGATGAGATCAACGCGGTTGTTGCGGGCATAGGCCGCAAGATCGGTGATCGTGCCCATCTTCTTTTGCGAGTGAGCGGCTTCGGGGCTGCGAACTTCATCACGGTCATCAAACAATCCGATGACTTCTATTTCCAGGTCTCGCGACGATTCAAGGGCATGCAGCGCGTCATCGGCAACCTGGCCGCCCCCGACAATGGCGATGCGCTTGCGAAACCGTCCCTGGCCCGCGATGGGCCGCGCCCAGACCTGCGCCACCAGACGGGTAAGCGCCAGATACGAGGTGATCACCACCGCCCAGTTGAGAAGCAAGCGCGGCTCCAGCGGAATGAGGAAATAGTCGAGTGCCTTATAGGCCGCACAGCCAGCGATGATGAGCGTCGCCGCCGATTTCAGGAAGGTCCAGCTGCCGTTTACCAGGGTGGATGGCTTGTAAAGGCCGAGATCGCGCAGCAGCAGCAGGCAAAGAAAGGTCAGCACGAGGGAGAAGAAGGCAATGATCGAAAATGCGTTCGGAGTGTCCAGCCGGCGTGCAAAGCTGGTGGTGAAGAACATCGCCATGGCAAAGAAGAAGGTAAAATCCAGGGCCTTCAACAGCCGCTGAACCACCTCATCATCGACATATCTTGACGCTGCCTTTGCTGCCACCACCGTCATTGTCCCAACTCTGCACCAGATTTGCTCTTGCGTCCCTGCGATGCAAATTCGAAGCCAAATGGCGAATTTTGCCGAAAATGCTGATTATTGGGCCGTTTGAAGAGTGCCGTTAACCTTACTTCAGCGGGAACAGCGGCTCCGCAACCCCGTGAACCCCCGGTTTAAGGGCGAAAAGATCGCCGGATTGCGGCCAGAGCTGAAGGGCATCCGGGCTCATCCCGTCCCGCGCCGTTGTCACAAAAAGGGTGGCTAGGTTCTCACCGCCAAAACCCACCGTTGTCACATGGGGTGCAGGCACTTGAACATGGCGCAGCCGGAAGCCGGCGTTTGAGAATTGGGTTATCCGCGCTCCGCCCCAATGGGCCACCCACAGGTTGCCCTCCGCATCCACCGTCAGCCCGTCGGGCATGCCTTCTTCGTGAGTATAGGAAATTAGCGCCCGGCGGTTGCGCGGTATGGGGTCATCGGGGGAAATGTCATAGGCAAAGGTTTTCTTGCCCGCGCTGTCGTTGAAATACATGGTCTTTCCATCGAGCGAAAAGGCGGGGCCATTGGAAACCGCAAAGCCCACGTCGCCAAGAAAGCATTTGCCATTGGGCAGCACGCACCAGAGGGCGCCCCGCGGGTCGCTTTCCTTGGCGTGGGAACTGCCCACCCAGAGCCGCCCGAAATGATCCACCTTGCAGTCATTATAGATTATCGCGTCACGGTCCTGTTCCGGCCTGGCGAAAATCTTGGTCGCTCCGGTCTTGATGTTCAGGGTGGACAGGCCCTGCGGATGGCTGACAACCAGCAACTTGGAATTGGTCGTGGCAACAATGGCGCCCAGAGGGGCTTTCAAGGCGATGTCGCGAACCAGCGTTTCCCCCTTGGCGGGATCGTGGATAAAGAGTTTCGGATCGTAAAGATCGATCCACAAAAGCCGCTTCGATGCCGCATGCCAGATCGCCGCTTCGCCCAGTTTGTTCGCTGCCCGGTAGACGTTCCGCAATGCTGACATGTGTTTCCCCTGAAGCCGCTGGCGGGCACCATAACCGCAAAACTCGAATCAGGCCATATTCTGGACCAAGGCAACTTTTGAAATTGGTTCGTGTCTTGACTTGCCACGGGCTCGTCCCGCACTCTGCACCTTTGCAGGGACAGGACCAGGCGTTTGACAGAAACTCCAAATCGGTGGCGGCGTTACGCGCAATGGGATGCGCGGCCCCTGCGGCTTGACAAGTTCGCGGCGGAGGACGCGGCCCATGGTTTTTCGGCCTTCACCAGTCCTGCCGATCCGAAGCCCGGTGTCTCCATAAAGGCGGGGCGGATTGCCAGCATGGATGGTGTATTGGCCCATGACTTTGACATGATCGATGAATTCATTGCCAGCCATCACCTCGATCCCGCCATTGCACCGGAAGCCATGGCGATGGACTCAAGGCTCGTGGCGCGCATGCTGGTGGATATGAATGTGCCGCGCGAGCAATTGGTGCGGCTGGCCCATGGCATGACGCCGGCAAAACTGGCCGATGTCGTCTCCCGCCTCAATGCGCTGGAAATTGCTTTCGCCTATTCCAAGATGCGGGCCCGCAAGACTCCTGGCAACCAGGCCCATGTCACCAATGCCAAGGATGACCCCCTGCAGCTCGCCGCCGATGCGGCCACCGCCGTTGCCTTCGGCTTTGATGAAATTGAAACCACCATGCGGGTGTCGCGCAATGCCTGGTCCAATGCTGTGGCCTGCGCCGTGGGCAGTGCCGTCGGCCGCTGGGGAACACTCTTCCAGTGCTCCAGCGAAGAGGCCGAGGAGCTCCGCATCGGCATGGCGGGCTTCACCTCCTACGCCGAAACCGTGTCCGTCTATGGCACGGAAAAAACTTTCATCGATGGCGATGACACGCCGTGGTCGAAAGCCTTCCTCGCCGCGGCTTACGCTTCGCGCGGCATCAAGATGCGCTGCACCTCAGGGGCCGGCTCAGAACTGCTTATGGGTTTCCATGAATCAAAATCGCTGCTCTATCTCGAAGCCCGCTGCCTGTGCTTGCAGCGTGGCATGGGCGCACAAGGCACCCAGAACGGTGGCATTGATGGCGCACCGCTGACGGCCACAATTCCCGGCGGCATTCGCGAATTGATGGCGGAGAAT
>CADEEO010000037.1 GCA_902826365.1 uncultured Hyphomicrobiales bacterium
GCCACCAGCACCGCGTCATAAAGCTTGGTGTCGCCCCAGCGGTCCGTCACTGCGATCTTGTCGCCATAGGCCCGGTCGATGCGGGTGACGCCGGGGCGCGGCGCGCCGCGGTGCAGCGATTCAAGCGTCGTGCCCTTGGGCCAATGCACCAAGTTGGGTGGCGATAATTTCCAAAGCCCCCGCGGCACCTGCTCCACTCCGCCCACGATGTAGTTCTGATTCTCGTCGCAGTCCGTTGCCACCACGCGCAGGATTTCCAGCATCGAATTCGGATAATCCGAATCCCAGCCGCCGGTGCCAAAACCAACCTGGCCGAAAACCTCGCGGTATTGAAAAGGCCGGTCAGCAAAGGCATAGGACGTCGCCACGAAATCATAGAAGCTGCGGTCATCCCAGATCGGAATGAGCCGGTCCCAGATTTCCTTCAGTGCCGGAACATCACGCTCGCGGATCGCCTGCCGCAATCCGGAAAATCCGGCCCCTTCCTCAAGCGCCTTGGCCCAGGCCGTGCCGATCTCCTTGAACATCGGCGGCAGGTCGGCGATCTTCTCCACGTAAAGCGTCTTGCCCTCAAGATCGATCACCGTTGAAGGCGTGGCGGGCGACAGCGGATTTGGAAACGGCTTGGACTTCAAGCCCAGCATGTTCACATAGTGATAGAAGGCGGTGGAAGATTCCGGAAAACGCATGCCGCCCAATTCCGCAATTACCCCTTCCGCCCCCTCAAAGGGCTGGGAGCGCAAACGGCCGCCGATGCGCGAGGCTTCATAGACCACCGGCTTCAGCCCCATTTTCAAAAGCTCGAAAGCCGCCGTCATCCCTGCCATCCCGGCCCCGATAATGGCCACTTCTTCGCCGTGCTTATGCGCCGGAACCGAGCCAAGACCCGCCGGGTGCTTGATCCAGTCATCGAAGGCAAAGGGGAAATCCGGCCCGAAATTCGTGACCGGCCGTGAAACATCCTCGTCGGGAGCAAAAAGATTGGTTGAGGCAGTCATGTGGGGCGGTCTCCGTTTTTCCGACCTTGCCACATAAAAAACGGGCCTGCCACGGGGGAGATTGCGCCGGGGCAGCATGGCCTGTATGAGACCCCGCCATGACCACGATTTTCATAGATGGCGAAGCGGGAACCACCGGTTTGCAGATCCGCGACCGGCTCAAAAGCCGCGAAGATATTAAGCTTGTCAGCATTGCAGCCGATAAGCGCAAGGACGCCGCCGCGCGCCGCGACCTGCTGAACAGCGTCGATGTGGCCATCCTCTGCCTGCCCGATGACGCCGCCCGCGAGGCCGTGGGCCTCATCGACGCAAAGTCCAAAACCCGCGTCATCGACGCCTCGACCGCTTACCGGGTCGATCCCGCCTGGGCCTATGGCTTTCCCGAATTGAGCCCCGCCCAGGCCAAAAAAATCGCCGACGCATCGCGCGTCTCAAACCCCGGCTGCTACCCGCAAGGCTTCATCGCCGTGGTGAAGCCCCTGATGGATGCCGGCGTCCTGTCCGCTGATGCGCTGCTCACCTACAATGCCGTGTCGGGCTTCTCCGGCGGCGGCAAGAAAATGATCGAGGACTATGAAAAGGCGGGCGCAGAGGCAAGCCCCTACATGCCTTATGGCCTGACGCTCAACCACAAGCACCTCGCCGAAATGAAGCACTACGCGGGCCTCGCCCATGACGCCATTTTCCAGCCCGTGGTGGGCAATTATGCGCAAGGCATGCTGGGCGCCGTTCCCCTCTTTTTGAACATGCTGAAGAAGAAAACCAGCAGCGCCAACATTCAGGAAATCCTGGCCAAGGCCTATGCCGCCAGCACCTTCATCGAGGTGGCCCCACTTGAGGCCATTGAGCGCTCGCCTGCCGTGAACCCACAGGCCCTCAACAACACCAACCGCATGCGCCTATGTGTTTTTGGCAATGACGGGCGCGGCCAGGTTTTGCTAACTTCCATCTACGATAATCTCGGCAAGGGCGCCTCCGGCGCCGCCGTGCAAAATTTGAACCTGATGATCGGCGCCAGGGAAAGCCTCGGCGTTGATCTGCCTCTCGCAAACTGAAAGACCTGTGTCATGGAAAAATTTGAAACCTTGAATGGTGTCGCCGCTCCCCTCAACATCGTCAACATCGACACCGACATGATCATCCCCAAGCAGTTCCTGAAGACCATCAAGCGCACCGGCCTCGGAAAGTCCCTGTTCTATGAAATGCGCTATACGCAAGAAGGCAAGGAGCTGCCAGAGTTCGTCTTGAACAAGACAGCTTATCGCAAGGCGCAGATTCTGGTGGCGGGCGACAACTTCGGCTGCGGTTCGTCGCGCGAGCATGCCCCGTGGGCGCTGCTTGATTTCGGCATCCGCTGCGTGATCTCAACGAGCTTCGCCGATATCTTCTACAACAACTGCTTCAAGAACGGCATCCTGCCCATCGTCGTTTCGCCGGAGAATTTGAAAAAGCTGCTCGATGATGCGGACCGCGGCAGCAATGCCACCCTCACCATCGATCTCCCCAGGCAGGAAATCCGCGGCCCCGATGGCGGCACGGTGAAATTCGACATCGATCCTTTCCGCAAGCATTGCCTGCTCAACGGCCTCGATGACATCGGCCTCAGCCTGGAGAAGGTGTCCTCCATCGATGCTTTTGAAAAGAAACAGGCGACCGCCCAGCCCTGGCTCTGAGCCGGGATTTGGATTCGATCCTCACCACCGTACTCCCCGTCTTCGGCCTCATCGTTCTGGGCTATGTCTTTGCGCGCCTGAAGCTTTTGGATAGCGCCACCGCCCGCGGCCTCACCCTGTTCGTCTTCATGCTCGCCATTCCGGCCCTTTTGTTTCGCACTGTCGCCCTGATGAAACCGCTGGACGCCACGCCCTTCGGCCTCTGGCTCGCCTTTTTTGGCGGGCTTGCAGTCACCTGGATTCTGACAACACTGATTTCACAAAAATTCGACAGCCTCTCGGCGTCGGGAGGTGCGGCTGCCGCCATGGCGGTGGGCTTCGGCAATGTCGCCCTGCTCGGAACGCCACTGGCCCTTGCCTATTATGGTGAGGCGGCTGTCGTTCCCCTTGGCCTCATCATTTCCATCCATGCGCCCATTCTCTGGTTCGCGGCAACCCTGCAGCGTGAATTGGCCCGCCACAGCGACACCATTTCATATCGGCGCCTTGGCCGTGAACTTTTCTGGAGCCTCGCCGGCAACGCCATCGTCATTGCTTTGGCCGCCGCCGCCCTCTGGCGCCTTACCAGCCTTGGCCTTCACCCCGTTGTCGACCGCATGCTCGCCATGCTCTCCGATGCCAGCATCCCCACCGCCCTCTTTGCCCTTGGCCTGTCGCTCGCCACCTATTCCCTGCGCGGCCAGTGGAGCGGCATGGCGGTGCTGATCGTCATGAAAATGGTGCTGATGCCCATCCTGGTATTCCTGGCCTTGCATTACTTCGTGGCCGTGCCGCCGCTCTGGGCCAAGGTTGCCGTCTTGCTGGCCGCCATGCCAACCGGCGCCAACGCCTTTCTCTTCGCCCACCGCAATGAGGAATCGGTTGCCGCCGTGTCGGGATCGGTTGCCTTGGGAACAGCCCTCGCGGCCATTACCGTGTCTTTCCTGCTGTATTGGATAGATTCCGGCGGCATCTAGCGCGGGATTAAAGCCCAGTAATCCAGTTCAAGAATGACGCCGGGCTTTTCCGCCGTTCCATCCTCAACTGGATAATCCGCACAAGGCAGATCACGAGTGGCCCGCGTGACAATGCGAAGTGCGCCCAAATCATCATGCGGAACCTTGCCGATAATTTCAGACCACGCAAATACCGTTCCCCCGGCAAACAGCGGCGCCACGTGCCGGCCCGCATTTATGCCGGCGATACGGAAAGCATTGGCCAAACCGTTGAAGCTCAGGGCCCGCGCCAGAGAAATGACATGGCCGCCATAAATCAGGCGGCGGCCAAACCGTCCGCCCTGCTCCGCGAACTGGTTGAAATGCACCCGCGCCGTATTCTGGTAGAGCCGCGTAGCCAGCTGGTGTTCGGCTTCCTCAACCGTCATGCCGTCAAGATGGTCGATCTTTTCGCCAACCGCATAATCGTCAAAACGCTGCGCCGAACCTGATAGGGAAAAATCCCACTTTGTTAAATTCAAACGCGGCATGCCAGCCTTGATGCTGGCAACTTTCGAAAGCTCCGGCACAACGGCCGCAGGTGCCGCCGATTTTTCATCACGCTTGCGCACCATGACCCAACGCACAAAGCTCAGAACCTCCTCGCCCCGCTGGTTGACGCCTGTGCTCCGCACATAGACCGTGCCGGTTTTTCCGTTGGAATTTTCCTTGAGGCCGATGACTTCGGAATGGGCCGACAGCGTGTCCCCCGCATAGACAGGAGTGGAAAACACGCATTCCGCGTAACCCAGGTTGGCAATCGCGTTGAGCGATATGTCCGGCACTGTCTTTCCGAACACCGTATTGAAAACCAGAAGGTCATCCATCGGCGACGCCGGATATCCAATCGCCCTGGCGAATTCAGCGGAACTCTGGACTGCAAAACGCGAGCCATAAAGTGCCGCGTAAAGCGCCCGGTCACCATTGCCGAGCGTACGCGGTGTCGCATGGACAATTTTTTGTCCTGGGCTGAAATCCTCAAAGAAATTGCCGGCTACGGTTTTGCTCATCCTCACTGCTTAGCCATTGCAATAAAATAAGTGAAGCCCGCTCATCCGCAGGCCCTTGTGAGCAGGTTCGGGATTGGGCAGAATGTTTCATCATGGAACATGTTGATGTAGCGATTGTGGGCGGCGGCGTTGTTGGAAGTGCCGCCGCCTACTATCTCAAAAAGCACGGGTTTTCAGGCTCAATTGCCATCATCGAGAAAGACACGACCTATCAGTTTGGCTGCACCGGCAGGTCTTTGGGGGGCTTGCGCCAGCAGTTTTCAACCCCGGAAAATATCGAGCTTTCCAAGTTCGGCCTTAGGCTCATGCGAAATCTCAAGCAGGAATTTGGGCCGGATGCAGATGTGAGCTTCCATGAGAACGGCTACCTCATCATGGCCTCGCCGGAAGGCCTTCCCATTCTGGAGGAAAACCACCGCATCCAGCTTGCCAATGGCGCTGACAACATCATCCTCAAGGGTTCTGACCTCACCGCGCGGTTTTCCTGGCTTGTGGGCGATGGCGTGGCGGGCGGCTGCTTCGGATTGTCCGGCGAGGGCTGGCTCGATCCCTATTCCCTGATGACGCTGCTCCGCAAGGCAGCAGTTTCCCAAGGCGTCAAAATCATTCCCCATGAACTTACAGGCATAAATAGCGCTGCTGACAAGATAGCCTCCATCACCCTGTCAAATGGCGAAACTCTCTCCTGTTCCCACCTGGTAAATGCCGCCGGAACCGGTGCCGGCCATGTGGCAGGCCTTGCAAATATCGCTTTGCCCGTGGGGCCCCGCAAACGTTACGTCTATTTGCTCGATTGCCCCCAGGCCAGCGAGGCGCTCCATGGCGCGCCCCTCACTGTTGAGCCCCGCGGCATTTACTTCCGCCCCGAGGGACGCAATTTTCTCTGCGGCCTTTCGCCGGAGGAGCACGAAGAGCCCACCGAGATGAATTGGGACGTTGACTATTCCTGGTTCGAGGAGCGCATCTGGCCCCAACTCGCCGAGCGCGTGCCGCAGTTTGAAACCATCAAGGTGATCAACGCCTGGGTCGGCCAGTATGATTACAATGCGCTGGACCAGAACGCGGTTATCGGGCCGCATCCCCGCTTGGGCAATTTCTATTTCGCCAACGGCTTTTCCGGCCATGGCCTGCAGCAGGGCCCGGCGGCGGGAAATGCCATCGCCGAACTCATCATCCATGGCGTCTACCACACCATTGATCTCACGCGCTTGGGCTACGGCCGCGTGGTCCGCAACGAACCGCTGTTTGAAAAAAACGTCATCTGATGCCACGCCAGGTTCTCAGCATCTCCTCGCAAGTGGCCTACGGACCCGTGGGAAACTCCGCTTCCGTTCCCGCGCTTCAGGCCGCGGGCTTCACCGTATCGCAAATTCCCACCATCATTCTTTCCAATCATCCCGGGCTCGGCAAGCCCTCCGGCGTAAAGCTGCCGCCCACGGAAATCGAAACCATCCTGAAATCACTGGAGGCGCTTGGCGCGCTCGATGCCTGTGTGGGCGTGATGACCGGATATTTCGCCAGCGCCGATCAGATCAAGGTGGCCGCTTCCTTCATTCACAGGATGAAAGATAAAAATCCGTCACTCTATGTGCTTGTTGATCCCGTTCTGGGCGATGAAGGCAGCCTCTATGTCTCAAGCGAAGTCGCCAACGCCATCCGCGATGAGTTGCTGCCTTTGGCGTCTTGCATCACCCCCAATTGTTTTGAACTGGGCTGGCTTTCCGGCAAGTCCGTTTCCAACAAGACAGAGGCCCTGCTTGCGGCGGCAGCTCTTCCCCACAAGGAAATACTTGCAACCTCAATTCCCGTGAATGCCAATACCCTCGCAACCCTGGCAATTTCTGGCGGCGAATATGCAGAAACAAGCACAGCAATGAAGCAATCCGTGCCCCATGGCACCGGAGATTTTCTGGCAGGCCTCTATTTCGCAGCCCGCCTCAATGGCTTTGAATCCCGCGAGGCCTTGAAACTTTCCACAGGCATTCTCGATTCTGCCATTTCCCGCAGCCTCGGCCAGCCCTGTCTCGATATCATCGGAGCCCTGCACAACCCGTCATGACAATCACCCGCGCCACCATCACTGAGGCGGCAACCCGTATCGCGCCCTTCATCCGCCGCACTCCGGTCATGGATATCGCCTTGCCCGGTTTTGAAAAACCTGTTTGCCTCAAGCTTGAGCTTTTCCAGCACACCGGCAGCTTCAAGCCACGCGGAGCTTTCACCAATCTCGTCGGTGCGAAAATTCCCGAGGCCGGTGTTGCCGCTGCCTCAGGCGGCAATCATGGCGCGGCTGTCGCCTATGCCGCCAGCGTGCTCGGCATCAAGGCCCGTATTTTCGTGCCCACCATTTCTTCGCCCGCAAAGGTCGCCCGCATCGCCAGCTATGGCGCCACCATCGTGCAGGAAGGCGTCAACTATCAGGCGGCCGTGGAGCTATGCCAGGACTATGTCCGTGACAGCGGCGCCATGAACATTCACGCTTATGACATGGAAACAACCCTCGCCGGCCAGGGCACCTTGGGCCGCGAACTTGCGGAGCAGGCTCCCGATCTGGATAAAATCCTCGTAGCCGTTGGCGGCGGCGGATTGATCGGCGGCATCGCCAGTTGGTACCAGTCGAAATCAAAAATCATCGGCGTTGAACCCGAAACCTGCAATTGCCTGCACGCGGCCTTGGCCTCCGGCAGCGCGGTCACCATCAAGCCCTCCGGCCTTGCCACCGACAGTTTGGGCGCAAGCTCCGCCGGTTCTCTCATGTTCCCCATCGCGCAAAAATTTGTCGATCATGTCGCCCTCGTCACCGACGAAGATATTCGGAGCGCCCAGCGCTGGCTCTGGACCCATGCGCAGATTGTGACGGAACCCGGCGGCGCCACGGCCTTCGCCGCCCTGCTGTCAGGTGCCTGCAAGCCGGCAAAGGGCGAGCGTGTTGGCGTCATCGTCTGTGGCGCCAACACGCCGCTTGCTGCCTTCAACAGGCTCTTCGCCACAACTTAAAAAATCCGGTTGCGATGAAGCATATTCATAAGCTGCGCATGCTCACGGGCCGCCCGCAGCTCCGAGCGCATCCGGTTCATCTCGCGCGGGTCCGCCTCGAAATTGGGCGGATGGCTCCGCCTGAGATTGATCTTCCTGGCATAGTCTTTTGCTTCAACAAGCATGGAAACAAACAGGTTTGATTTAAGCGAAAACATAGGATTCTCCGTAGCCAAACGCGATTGAATCGCGGGCAAAAATGCGTCATGGCTTCAAAGACGCAAAGCAAATGCGCTTCAGAAAACCTGACAGTTAAGCGATGATTTGATTAAGCAGCGCCTCTGGCGCGGGTAACGCTATCTGCCGAAGACCAAGCCTCGACAGCTTGGGGATCAGCCTCGCGAATAAGTCCTTATCATGATGATCTCCCTTTCAGTTACAATCCGCGCCGCTATACGCGAGAATGTTGAATCTGAAAAGAACTTTTTTGAAAATAGTGAATACTGTGGCAGGGCAGACACAGAGCATGCTGTGGCAACGGCCTGTCTCAGGCTCGATTGGCAATTGTCATCCTGATTGAACATCAAAGGAAGCCTCAGTTTGCCAGCCATGGCACCGTCAACCACAGCATCCATAAATAAGGCTGTGGCGAGATTTCAGAAAACACAAGTGAGGGCTTCTTCTCTATAATAATTAGCCAGTTCAGAAGTATCTAGACGGGCAGCTTCAAAAGAAGGATTAGTTCTTCCTCGCACTCCGGATTTTCTGGATTGGCGATTCGCTTGAAATCCTGAAACCCCATCTGCCGATAAAACTTGCGCGTTCTTTGGTACGGCTCGTAGTCCACGGCGTCTCCTAGGGTGTGGACATACAGCTCGCTTACCTGCGCAGGCTCAAGCTCCCTGAGCAATCGATGCAGAAGGCTGCGACCCACGCCCTGGCGGTGAAGTTCGGGGCGAATTCCAATCCAGCCAATCTCGGCCTTGCCCTGATTCACGAAAAACGAAATGAAGCCGACCACCTTCTTATTGCCGTCCTCCGCCACAAACCCGCACTGATAACGAAGATCCGCCCGCATGGAGAGAATCCCCGATCGCGTAAACCAGGCGGGAAGAGCGGCGGCGATTTCCAGGATCCGCTCCAGATCGGCGGATCGCTGATATTCCCGAACAACGATCTCATGTCGCTGCGGCATATCGATTGCTCTCCCCATCCTGCATCTGCGTATTCTGTTCTTCGTCGTGATCGTACTAGCAGTTGTCGCGGTTGTCGGTGGCGTTTTGCTTTGTCACTGCCTTGCAAAGGCCCTCGTCAAGACATTCGCCATGCGCCGTGAAAAGCCTGCTGGGTCATCCACCGGCTCACCCTCAAGCACATGGGCCTGATCCAGTAAAAGCTGCGCTGCATCGGCTAATTCAGGCGATGAAGCGCCTCCATCCGCCGCCGCCGCCAGGACCACGATAAGCGGATGGCCCGCGTTTATTTCGAGAACCGGGGCGCTCACATTCACGCCTGAATCCTTCTGCCGCGCCAGAAGCTTTTCCAGAGTGCGGTCAAGTTCGCCATCGGCAACGAGACAAACGGCGCTGTCGGTCAGCCGCGTCGAACTCCGTACATCCTTCACTTTGTCGCCTAAAGATTCTTTCATCGCCACGATGAGCTTGGCCGTTGCCGATTCCTTCACCTCGCTTTTGGGAGGCGCGTCCTTCACCGCGATCAAATCAAGGTCAGCCGTCCCTTGCGTAACCGATTTGAACGGCTTGCCGTCAAAGCCCATGGCGGTGCGCACCCAGAAGGAATCAACCGGATCAACAAAGAGCAGCACTTCAACGTCCCTGGCTTTGTAGCCTTCAAGCTGTGGGCTGGCCGCCGCCTTCACCGCATCCTCGCCGGCAAGATAATAAATCGCCGTCTGGTTCTCCTTCAGTCCCGCCACATAGTCCTTCAAGGTGACCGAAGCGTTCTTGGTCGACCTGAACCGCGCGAACGCAAACAGCTGGTCGCGGTGCTCAAAGTCTTCATAGAGCCCTTCCTTGATCACCGGGCCGAAGATCTCCCACATCTTCAGGAATTTTTCCGCATCGCTTTCGGAAAATTTCTTGATCTCGCCCAGCACTTTATTCGTCACAGCTTTGCGGATCGCCGCCACTTGCGGATTGTGCTGCAGCATTTCGCGCGAAAGATTGAGCGGCATGTCTTCCGAATCAATCACGCCCCGCACGAAGCGCAGGTAGGGCGGAAGCAGCTCGGCATCATCGGCGATGTAAACCCGCTTCACATAAAGCTTCTGCCGGCCCCGGCGCTCGGGATCATAGAGATCGAAGGGCCGCTCGGCCGGCACATAGAGAAGCACCGTGTATTCATGCCGCCCCTCCGCCCGGTAATGGATGGTCATGGCCGGATCGGAATAGCTCCCCGAAACATGGCCGAAGAATTCCTTGTGCTGCTCCGCCGTGACCTCGGATTTGGGCCGCGTCCAGATGGCATTGGCCGTGTTGATCTGCTTGGGCGCTTCACTGCCTTCCGCCAGCATGATGGGATGGCCGATGTGGTCGGAATAGGCCCGCACCACCTGTTCGATTTTCCAGCCCTCAAGAAATTCCAGCGCATCGTCCTTGAGATGAAGCACGATGGCCGTGCCGCGCGGCCCCTTCTCCGCCGGCATCACCGTAAACGTGCCCAGCCCTTCCGAGGCCCAGGTGAATGAGTCGTCGGTTCCCGCCTTGCGCGAGGTAACCTCCACCCGGTTCGCAACGATGAACGCCGAATAGAACCCGACGCCGAACTGGCCGATGAGATTGACCCCCTGGCCCGCCTTTTCCACAAAGGCCTGGGTGCCCGATTTGGCGATGGTGCCCAGGTTGTCGATTAGCTCATCCTCGCCCATGCCAATGCCGCTGTCGGCGATGGTCAGCGTCTTGGCCGCCTTGTCGGGGGTGATGGCGATGTTGAGCAGCGGCGCCTCTTCCAGAAGCGCAGGCGCGGCAATGGCCTCGTAGCGCAGCTTGTCCAGCGCGTCGGCCGCGTTGGAAATCAGTTCGCGCAGGAAAACATCCCGGTCGGAGTAAACCGAATGCACCATGAGCTGCAGCAGCTTGGCCACTTCCGCCTGGAACTGGTGGGATTCTGTTTTGGGTTTTTCCGCCGTTTTCGCCATCTCAGCCCTCGTTAAGCCAAACAGCGATATTGGCTAGCCCGCCCCTTTGGTCAAGCCCGGCCATAAAAAAAGCGGCCGGGGATTAACCGGCCGCGAATGATACTCCAACGCTTCACAAACAAACGCGTGGATTGGGGGGCCCGGCCAGATCATAAGCTCCGGGGGGCTGGGGGGCTGAGATTCCGACGCTCAACTCCAGCCGGGCCTTAGAGGCAACAAGGGGAATATTGACCTCCATCTTGGCGAAGACTTGCCGTAATTGCGGCAAAACTGCGAATTCTAAACTCACCGCAAACCTGCAGGACTGCCGGTAAAACTGAGCAGCTTTCCATAACGGGAGTGCGACACTTGCATGAAGAATGATCCGGATTTTGCCCGCCAAAGCCAGCAAAACGTGATATTTGCAGGGCATGAAGCAACATATCGCTGCGGTCGCATTGCTGGTTCCCGGCTATGACGAAGCCATCGCCTACTATGTGGGAAAGCTCGGATTTAAGCTGGTCGAGGACACGACCCTGTCTCCCGCCAAGCGCTGGGTCGTCGTCGCCCCGCCCGGAAGCGGCGAAACCGGCCTCCTCCTCGCCCAGGCTGATTCGCCGGACCAGCGTCAGGCCATCGGCAACCAGGCGGGCGGCCGCGTCTTCCTCATCCTGAAAACCGATGATTTTGACCGCGACTTCGCCCGCTTCAAACAGGCCGGAATTGAGTTTCTGGAGGATCCCCGCCTTGAGGCCTATGGCAAGGTCGTGGTGTTCCGCGATGCCTTCGGCAACAAGTGGGATCTGATCGAACCGCTTGCCAACCAGGCCCTCTAGGTTCATCATCGCCTTCCACCAGAGCAAATCCCGGCAAAGTTGTACGACTTTGCCGATAAGGATTTGCTCCAGTTTATGATTTGGCGCGATTCCTTTTCGGCAAGGTGGAAATCACCTTGCCGGGAAACGCGCTGGAACGGAGATACGACGTTTGAGTGACGGGGAACCCATAATTCCATTCCCTCGTTCCCAGCCCGGACGGGGGACCCCAAGCCAGGGGACCAGTGGCCCAACCCAAATTGCCTTTGACCGCAAAGAGTTAAACCTCATTCTTAATCTCTATGGCATGCACGTTGCCGAGGGCGATTGGCGTGATTACGCCATGGATTTCGGCCGCGAGGTGGCGACCTTTTCCATCTTCCGCCGCACCAGCGAGGTGCCGCTCTACCGCATCGTGAAAAATCCGGCGTTGGCCCGCAAGCAGGGCCTCTATGCTGTCATTGCCCAGGGCGGGCTTATCCTGAAGCGCGGCCACGATCTGGCCCAGGTCCTGCGCGTCCTGATCAAGAAACCCCAGCTTGCCACCACATAAAAAACCCCGGGTGCTTCCACCCGGGGCTTTGCTATTCTCAGTAAGCGGTAGCGCTTATTCGCGGCCCATGATGCCCAGAATGTTCAGGACATGCACGAAAATGGTCACGAAGCTGCCGTAGAGGGCAAAGGCGCCGAAAATCGACTTGCCCTTGGCAACGCCTTCCGCATCGCCTTCCACATACATTTCCTTGATCATCTGGGTCTCGTAAGCCGTAACGCCTGCGAACAGGAGAACGGTGACAATCGAGGTGATCAGGCTGAACAGGGTGCTCTGCATGAAGAACACGTTGACCAGCATGGCAATGATGATCCCGATGGAAGCCATCATGAAGAACGCGCCGAAGCCGGAAAGATCACGCTTGGTGACATAGCCGGCAAGGCTCGTGGCGCCAAAGGTTGCCGCCGAGATCAGGAAAGCCCGGTAAACCAGGCTGGAATCAAGTCCCAGGTAGTGGCCGACCATCGGCGCAATCATCAGGCCCCAGAGGGCGCAGTAACCCCAGTAGGCCGCATGTGCCAGCGCCGTGTTGCCGGAAAAAATCAGGCGCGGCGCAAAGAAGCCCAAGCCCAGTACGGCAATGAAAAGCACCCATTTCAGGGAGTAAACTGCGGCGAGTGCCGCAGGATTTGCCGCAACCGCCATGACGATGATGGCCGTGACAGCCACGCCCAGCGCCATGTAGTTGTAAACACCCAGCATATAGGAGCGAAGGCCCTGGTCAATTTGGGCCTGCGTGCCTGTGCGGGTTTGCGTTTGGTATCTCGTATCGGCCATTTATATCTCCTCCAGAAACAACTTGGGCCAAATATGGGGAGGCCATTCCCCTTCGTCAAGCTAATGCCTTGTAACTGAATTAACGGGCAAATGCATCCATTTTACGCGCCAAGGCTATGTCCTTCTCGGTGACGCCTCCCGCCGAATGGGTGGAAAGCGTCACGTCGACCCGGCCATAAACATTAACCCATTCCGGGTGATGATCCATCTTTTCAGCCAGAAGGGCCACCCTGTTCATCCAGCCCCAGGCCTGGCTGAAGGACTTGAACTGGAAGGTTTTGACAATGGCGTCCCGGCCCTTGGCTTCGGCCCAGCCGTCAAGCTCGCCCACGGTTTTGGCCCTGGGCGCTCCCGTCAGAACCTTGTCAGTCATTACGCCGCTTGCAGGTCATAGGATTCCTCAACCGCATAGGGCCCGCCACCACGGCTTGGCCGCGACGAGAATAGCACGAAACGGTCAACCTCGAACATCCGGCTCCGGTAAAGATTATGCGAGGCCACAAAGCGGTGCAGGCTGGGCAAATCCGGCTCCTTGAGCCGCGCCAGCGTTACATGCGGCACGAATTTCCGTGGTTCCGCCGGAAGTCCCAGCACCTGGGCAATCCGTTCGTGGATGGATTGCAGCCGCCGCAGCTCAGCGCTTTCCTCGATGCCGGCAAAAAGCGTGTGGGGCTTGTTGCCCCCCATCACGTCAATGCCTTTGAGCCGCAGCGAAAAGGGCCGTGCCTCGACCCCGTCAAGCTCATAGGCAATCTCGCGGGCAAGGCCTCCTTCGATATCGCCGATAAACCGCAGTGTGATGTGGAAGGATTCCCTGTCTATCCAGCGGGCGCCGATGATGCCCCCCTTCATGATTTCAAGATCAAAGGAAACATCGGTGGGAATTTCAACGCCGGTAAACAGTCTTGGCATGGCGGGCATCCTTCTGAAAATAAGGGTGACTCGGAACGCTCGGGGCATAAGCTAACGTGATTCGGGCTTTTGCCAAGTGCTATTTTACGGACACTTTTCCTATCAAATCCTCAACGCGCGGCATGACTTTCATTACAATTTTGTTAACGCCTTCAGCATTGGGATGGATGCCATCGGCCTGATTGAGGCCCGTATTGGCGGCCACGCCATCAAGAAAAAACGGGTAAAGCAACGCGCCATGTTTTTCCGCCAGCCGCGGGAATAGGCCGTCAAAGCGCGCCACATAATCAGGCCCCATGTTGGGCGGGGCCTTCATGCCCAGAATAAGAACCGGCAGGTTCTTTTCCCGCGCTTTCAGCAGGATCCCATCCAGGGCCGTTTCCGTCTGCGCCGCATCAAGTCCGCGCAACGCATCATTGGCGCCCAGCCCGACAATCAGGCCGCCCACCTCGTCCGTCAGCGCCCAGTCCAGCCGCGCCAAGCCATCGGCAGCCGTGTCGCCGGAAACTCCGGCATTAACGATTGCAAGATCGGGATAGCGAGGCCTAAGCGCCGCCTCCAGCTTTGCTGGAAAGGCGTCTTGGGGTTCAAGGCCAAGGCCCGCGGTGAGGCTGTCGCCCAGCACCAGAAGTGTCACCGGCTTGGCAAAAGCCGGTTGGCCTGAAAGCAGAAGCACCGCGACTAGGGAGAGAATTCTAAGCATTGTCTCAGAGATAGGAGCTCGGCGCCCAAGTCTCAAGCCGAAGAAACTCGACAAATCGGGGGCCATCTCCCATTTGTAGGCCCATGACCCAATCCGCCGTTCTCCTGAAAAACCTCACCCTCACCCTTCCCAGCCGCGCCGGAAACGTCGAAATCCTGCGGGGCGTCGATCTCAGCGTCAACGCAGGCGAGGCCATCGGCATCGTTGGCCCTTCAGGATCGGGCAAGACCTCCCTGCTCATGCTCATTGCCGGCCTTGAGCGCGCCACCTCCGGCACCCTTGAAGTCGCGGGCACATCCCTCAAGGACAAAAATGAAGATGCCCTCGCCGCTTTCCGCCGCGATAGCATCGGCATCATCTTCCAGTCCTTCCACCTCATTCCCACCATGACCGCCCTTGAAAATGTTTCCGTGCCGCTTGAGTTCAGGGGTGTCGCCAACGCCTTGCAGATGGCGGAAGAAAAACTGAAGCGTGTGGGCCTTGGCCACCGGCTTACGCATTATCCCGGCCAGCTTTCCGGCGGCGAACAGCAGCGCGTCGCTATCGCCCGCGCCCTTGCTTCCGGCGCCCGCATCCTGCTGGCCGATGAACCCACCGGAAATCTCGATCAGGAAACCGGCGAACAGATTATCAAGCTCCTCTTCGAACTGAAGAAGCAGGAAGGCGCTTCCCTGCTGCTGATCACCCATGACCGCGCCCTGGCAAAACGCTGCGACCGGATTGCCGAAGTGCGCGACGGCAAAATCATTTCCGGCAATCATCCATGAATGTTTCCCTGTGGCTCCGCTTCGCCGCCCGTGATTTGCGTTCCGGCCTGCAGGGCTTCTGGATTTTTCTCACCTGCCTCACACTAGGCACGGCAGCCATCGCCATTATCGGCTCCCTCTCCGCCTCCATCGCACGGGGACTCGACGAACAGGGCCAGCCCCTGCTCGGCGGCGACGTAGAGTTTTCCCTCATCCACCGCGAAGCAACCCCGAAGGAATTGAGCTTCATTGCAAGCAATGGTACCGTCAGCAAAGTGGCAACGCTCCGCGCCATGGCTGTTGCCCCCGGCACAACCACTCTGGTGGAAATCAAGGCAACGGATGCGGCCTATCCGCTCTACGGCAATATCAGTCTCGAAAACAACGGCTCGCTTCAAAACGCCATCGCCTTGCAAGACGGCGCCTATGGTGTAGCTGCGGATCCCCTGCTCCTGGGGCGGCTCGGCGTAAAGCTCGGCGACAGGATCAAGGTCGGCACCCTCGATGTTGCCATACGTGGCATCATTGCAACCGAGCCTGATCGCATTTCCGATGGCTTCATTCTGGGCCCGCGCCTGCTAATGAGTGACGATGCGCTCAAGGCAACAGGCCTCATCCAGCCCGGCAGCCTCGTCACCTACCGCTACCGCGTGAAGCTCGAAAATGACCAAAGCCTCCAGGCCGCCCGTGATCTCGTCACGCAAGCCAAAGAACAATTCCCCGATTCCGGCTGGCAATTGCGCTCCCGCGACCGGGCCGCCCAAGGGGCTGAAAATTTTGTCGACCGCCTCTCCTATTTCCTCACACTTGTGGGCCTGACCTCGCTCATCGTCGGCGGCGCTGGCATTGCCAATGCGGTGTCCGCCTTCGTTGATCGCCGTATCGGAACCATCGCCACCTTGAAATGCCTTGGCGCACCGGCGCGTGATGTCTTCGCCATCTATCTCACGGAAATCTTGGGCGTGGCTTTTCTCGGCATCGCCATCGGCCTTGCGGCAGGTGCGGCAACCCCCATTCTCGCCCACACCTTCCTGCAAAATTTGCTGCCGCTGCCCCTCACAACCCAAATCGAATTTGCGCCCCTGGCTTTGACGGCAGCGCTTGGCCTGTTGGTGACGATTGCCTTTTCAATCTGGCCTCTCGCCCGCACCCACCGGATTCCAGCCTCTGCCCTGTTCCGTCACCGCATTGTGCATTTGCACGGCTTTCCCAGCTGGCCCTATCTCGCAAGCATTGCAGCAGCACTCATTTGTATCGCCGCCTTGATCTTCCTGAGCTTTGAAAACCAGCGCGCCACTGCCTATTATCTCGGTGGCCTGCTGGCGAGTTTCGTAATCTTGCTGGGCCTCGCGTTCGCCATCGTCAAGCTCGCGGAAAAATCGCCCAAGCCCAAAGCTGCGATGTGGCGCTATGCCATCGCCAACCTCTACCGCCCAGGTTCATCGGCCGTATCAGTTATTCTGGCTCTTGGCCTTGGCCTCACGCTGTTTGTCACCCTCGCCTTGACCGACCGCACCATCAGCCAGGAGCTGCGCGCCGGCATTCCGGAGAAAGCCCCCGCCTTTTTCTTCCTCGATGTCCGCAATGAGCAGCTTCCCGCCTTTGTCGATGCCGCAAAGAAATTTGATGGCGTGCGCGAAGTAGCCAACGCCCCCATGCTGCGCGGCCGCATCGCCCGGATCGGCGACACGCCCGCCGAAAAAGTCAAAACCGGAGGCGACAGCAGCTGGGCCCTGCGCGGTGATCGCGGCCTCACATATTCCGAGGATTTGCCTGAAGGTTCCATCCTGACCGAGGGGCAGTGGTGGGAGAAAAATTATACCGGCCCACCGCTTGTGTCCTTTGTTGACGAAGTCGCTCACGACATTGGTCTGAAAATCGGCGACAGCGTCACCGTAAATGTGCTGGGCCGCGAAGTCACAGCACAGGTGGCCAATTTCCGCAAAGTGAATTGGCGCACCATGGGCATCAACTTCGTCATGGTGTTTTCGCCCAACACCTTGAGGTCCGCCCCCCACAGCCATGTCGTCACCATCGAAATGGAAGGCGGCGACGAAGCAAAACTGTTGAACAGCATGGCCCACGAATATCCCTCCGTCACCGCCGTGCGCGTCAAGGAAGCGTTGGCGACCGTAAGCGATCTTCTCGGCAAAATGCTGGGCGCAATCCGCGGCGCCAACGCGCTCACCCTGCTCACCGGAATTCTGGTCCTCGCCGGGGCGCTTGCCGCCGGCCTTTCAAACCGCATCTATGACGCGGTGGTCCTCAAAACCTATGGCGCCTCGCGGGCCCAGCTCATGGGCGCCTTCATTATCGAATATGCGGTGCTGGGTTTGGCCAGCGCCCTCTTCGGAATCGCCGTGGGCTCGCTCGGCTCCTGGTATCTCGCCACCTGGATTTTGGACATGCCGTGGAGCTTCTCGCCAGCCGTGGCCGCCACCACGGCCCTCCTCGCCATGATCATTACAATCGCCGCCGGACTCGTGGTTACGTGGCGGGCGCTGGCTGCGAAGCCCGCGCCAATCCTAAGAAACGAGTAGAATTTCAGGGCGGTTCACGCTACTCAGAAGCATGGTCGTACTCAACCGCATTTATACCCGCACCGGCGACAAGGGCGACACGGCCCTGGGCTCGGGCGCCCGCGTCTCCAAGGCCCATCTCCGCATCCAGGCCTATGGCACCGTGGATGAAACCAATGCGGTTCTGGGAATTGTCCGGCTCCATACCAGCACCGAAGCCTTCGCCAGGCTCGATGCCATGCTGGCCCGCATTCAGAACGAGCTTTTTGATCTCGGTGCCGATCTCTGCGTTCCCGACACGGGTGAAAAACTGTCCTACGAACCCTTGCGGATTTTGCCGCAGCAGGTGGACCGATTGGAAAGCGAGATCGACGACCTCAATCAAGATCTCGCCCCCTTGCGTTCCTTCGTCCTGCCCGGTGGCCATGTGGCGGCAGCCCATCTCCATCTGGCGCGCACCATCTGCCGCCGCGCCGAACGCCTGATCGTTGAACTCAAGTCCCATAAGGGCGAGCATGTCAGCGAGGGCGCGCTGACCTACATCAACCGCCTCTCCGATTTCCTCTTCGTCGCCAGCCGCTGGGCCAATGCCAAGACCTCCGGCGACATCCTCTGGGTGCCGGGAAAGACCCGGTAGTGTTCGTTCCGCTCCACGACGACACGCCCCTGAAGGTCATCCGCTTCCAGTTCGTGACCATTGCCATCATCCTTGGCAACGTCATCATCTTCCTCATGACCGGGGCCTTCCAGTCCGAACAAATGCTGGCGGGCATTGCCACCAGCTTTGGCGTCGTGCCGTCGGAATTGATTCACGCCCCCTCGCAGAACGTTCCTTATAGTCCCATCCCCGAACCCCTGACCTTTCTCACCTACATGTTCCTCCATGCCTCCTGGCTGCACCTGATTTCCAACATGCTGTTCCTCTGGGTCTTCGCCGACAATATCGAAGATGCCTTCGGTTATTTCGCCTTTGCTTTGTTTTACCTGCTGTGCGGCATCGCCGGTGCCCTTGCCCATGTGCTGATGACCCCTGAGTCAACCGCCCCGCTCATTGGTGCATCAGGCGCTGTTTCAGGCGTCATCGGCGCCTATGCGCTGCTCTATCCCAAGGCCCGCGTCTGGATCCTGCTGTTTTTCCGCATTCCCTTGCGCATTTCAGCCATTTGGGTTCTGGGCGGCTGGTTTCTGCTGCAGATCTACAGCCTCCTGACAGCCGAACCGTCCGGCGAAGTCGAGGTGGCCTGGTGGGCCCATATCGGGGGCTTCGTGGCGGGCCTTGCCATCACTTTTCTGCTGCGTTCGCGGCTGCTTGTCCGAACCGGATGAGGCAAGGCGTCGCAAGCAGATGCGCCATGTCGGTGGCGTAATTGACTCCCAATAGGTCGTTCACTAGGTTCCGCCGCAAATTATGGCGTGTTGCGGCAAAGTTGCACGACTTTGCCGATAACAACATGCCCAAAACGGATTGAGGATGCCAATGAAGGTTCTGGTCGCTGTCAAGCGGGTTGTCGATTACAACGTGAAAATCCGCGTCCGCGCCGATGGCTCCGGCGTGGAGTTGGCCAACGTGAAAATGTCCATGAACCCCTTCGATGAGATCGGCGTTGAAGAAGCCGTGCGCCTCAAGGAAGCGGGCAAGGCCACTGAAGTTGTGGCCGTCACCATCGGCCCCGCCCAGGCCCAGGAAACGCTGCGCACCGCGCTGGCCATGGGCGCCGACCGCGCCATTCTGGTGAAGAACGATGACTATGTGGAGCCGCTGGGCGTTGCCAAGATTTTGAAAGGCGTCGTCGAAGCCGAAAAGCCCGATATCGTCATCCTCGGCAAGCAGGCCATCGACGATGACTGCAACCAGACCGGCCAGATGCTCTCGGCCTTACTCGGCTGGGCCCAGGCCACCGCCTGCTCCAAGCTCGAGCCCGGCGCCGGCGAAGCCACCATCACCCGGGAGATCGATGGCGGTTTGCAAACCCTCAAAGTCAAAATGCCGTTGATCGTCACCACCGACTTGCGCCTCAACCAGCCGCGCTACGCTTCGCTGCCCAACATCATGAAGGCCAAGAAAAAGCCGCTCGATGAAAAAACCCCCGCCGACTACGGCGCCGACGTGAAGCCGCGGCTGAAAGTTGTGAAAACCGATGAACCGCCGAAGCGCCTGGCGGGCGTCAAGGTCAAGTCCGTTGCCGAACTCGTTTCCAAACTCAAAGAAGCAGGAGCAATCTGATCATGGCCGTGCTTCTCATTGCCGAACACGATAACAAGTCCCTCAAGGATGCAACCCACAAGGCGCTCACCGCCGCAGCCCAAATGGGCGGCGACGTCCATGTGCTGGTAGCGGGCAACAATGCCGGCGCCACAGCGGCTCAGGCCGCCAAGCTCACCGGCGTGAAAAAAGTTCTCCACGCCGAAAGTCCTTCTCTTGAGCGCCCGCTTGCTGAACCCATGGCCGCGATGATCGTCTCCCTGGCTGGAAGCTATGATCACCTCGTGGCCGCCGCCACGACCAACGGCAAGAATTACATGCCGCGCGTCGCCGCACTTCTCGATGTCATGCAGATCTCCGATATTTCCGAAGTGAAATCCGCTGACACCTTTGTCCGCTTGATCTATGCCGGCAACGCTGTTCAAACCGTGCAGTCCACCGATGCCAAGAAGGTCATCACGGTGCGCACCGCTAGCTTTGCCGCAACCGGCGAAACCGGATCCGCCGCGATCGAAAAAGTAAACGCCGCCGCCGATCCCGGCCTCTCGACTTACCAGAGCGAAAACCTTACCAAGTCTGACCGCCCCGAACTCACCTCCGCCAAGGTCATCGTCTCCGGTGGCCGCGGCATGCAGAATGGTGAAAACTTCAAGATGCTCGAAGCCGTGGCCAAGAAACTCGGTGCCGCCGTTGGCGCCTCGCGCGCCGCCGTCGATGCGGGCTACGTGCCCAATGACTACCAGGTGGGCCAGACCGGCAAGGTGGTGGCGCCTGATCTCTACATCGCCGTTGGCATTTCAGGCGCAATCCAGCATCTCGCCGGCATGAAGGATTCCAAGATCATCGTCGCCATCAACAAGGACGATGAAGCCCCCATCTTTCAGGTGGCGGATTTCGGCCTTGTCGCAGATCTCTTCCAGGCCGTGCCGGAACTTGAAACCGAGCTGGCAAAAGTCCTGAAGTGACGCGCTGCTGACACATCTTGTCGGGGCGGGGCGTTAGAGGGCTAGAATGCTGCTTTATTCCGGCCCCCTCAGCTTGTTTTCCCGCAAGGTTGAAATTGTCCTCGCCGAAAAGAACCTTGCGTTCGGGCGTGTGCTCGTGCCTTTCAGCCAGACCAAGGGCTACGCCCCAAAGCACCCCGCCGTGCTCGCCGCCAACCCCAAGGCGCAAGTGCCCGTGCTGGTTGACGGTGATGTGACGCTTTATGATTCAACCGTCATTGCCGAATATCTCGAAGACAAATATCCCAGCCCCTCGCTCTTTCCGCGTGGGGCCGAAGCCCGCGCCCGATGCCGCCTTCTCGAACTTGAAGCCGATGAAATTCTCCTGGTGCCAATTCGCGCCCTCATGTTCCGTAGTGAACCGCCAGGTCCCGATGCGGCGCGGCGCGGGGAGCAGGAGCGTGCCGCGCTCAAGGCGGAGGACGTAATTTTGGAAAACTATGCCGGGCTTGCCGCAAAACTTGGAAGCCGCGAATATTTCTGCGGCACGTTTTCGGTGGCCGACATCGCCATCTTCATGAATATCCATCATGGCTTGCGCCTCGGCGCTCCGCCCGTTTCAGGCCATCAAAATCTTTCCGCCTGGCACGCAAGGCTTGCCAAGCGCCCAAGCTTTGCCACCGTCATCGCCGAGATGGCCGCAGCCGACCGCGAATTGTCCCATCCCGTTCGAAGGCGCTGACTATTTGCGCGCCGTAAGCCGTGTGGCGGTCATGGATAGAATGACGGCCAGCACCAGAAAACCAAGCGCCATCCACGCGCTGTTGGCCGAAATCCCATCCTTGATCGCAAATCCGCCGGTGGCGGCCCCCACCGATTGCCCGAGATAAACCGCAGAGGTGTTGAGCGCCACGGTTGCAGCGGCAAGCCCGGGCGCAATGACCACCAGCCGGCTTTGCTGCAATGAATTGGACGAGAATGTTCCGAGCCCCCAAATGAAACAGGCAATGCAGCCCAGGATATAATTGCCGAAAAACACCCCGAACATGCCGAGCCCCGCGATCAGGATACACAGCGCCACAAGAATGGCCCGGTCAACTCCAAACCGCCCGATGGCCTTTGTCGCCAGATAATTTCCCGAAACGCCTGCCACCCCGAAAATCCCGAACATCAGGGCAATGTTATTGGGCGTGGCGGCAAACGCCTCGCGCAGGATCGGCGCAAGATAGCTCACCACGGTGAACTGCCCCGACATGCTGAGAAGCGTCACCGCCAGGATGCACAGCAGCGCCGGATTTTTGAAAACCGCGATCCAGGATGAAAACTGCAAGGGCTGAACCCGCAATCCCGGCTTGAGTGACAGCATGACGCCGATGCAAGACACCGCCGCGAGAATGGCCATGGCGAAGAATGTGGCGCGCCAGCCAAGCTCGGTCCCCAATATGCTTCCCAGCGGGATGCCCACAACTGAGGCCAGCGACCAGCCGATGAAGATGAAGGCGATGGCCTCCGATCGCCGTTCCGGCGGCACCAGCAAACCGATTGTCGCCGCCGCCTGCGGCGTGAACAGCGCCGCCGCAACCATCGTCACGGTGCGGATGATCAGCAGCGACCAGAATTCCGGCGCAAGCGCTGCCAGGCCATGGCCCACCGCGTAGATCGCCGCCGATACGGCGAGCAGCAGCCGCCGATCAAACCGGCTGGTCAGCCCCGCTAGAACCGGGGCACCTATCCCCACCACCAACCCGCCGGCAAACAGCAGCAGCCCCGCCGTGGCCGGCGGCACCTGGAGATCGGCCCCTAACACGTTCAGGAGTCCGGCCGGAAGCAAGACCCCCGTGCCGATGACAAAATTGCCAAACAGCAGCGACCAAAGCGCCAGCCGTTGTGAAGTCTGGCCGGAAATCGGTGTCATGGAGCTTGCCTTCACAAAACAAAAACGAAAGCAGCCCATGCCAAATCTGTCCAGCGCCCGTTAAGCATGGACCTGTGCATTTATGCTGCACCTGCGAAATAGGCTTGCTCTAAACCCTGACGCGATATAGGCTTAAACGCTGAAATCAAGCGAGTTGCGAACGGACATGAAGATCAGGAAAGTCGGCATCATTGGTGCTGGGCAAATGGGCAGTGGCATTGCGCATGTCTGCGCCCTCGCCGGATTTGAGGTCGGCGTCAACGATGTCAGCAAGGACCGGATTGATGCGGGTCTAAATACCATCAGCGGAAATCTCGGGCGGCAGCTGAAATCCGGCAAAATCACCGAAGCCGACCGCAATGCCGCGCTGAAGCGCATTACTCCGGTTGCAAATTTCGAAGGCTTTGCCGATTACGATCTGGTCATCGAGTCGGCAATCGAAGACGAGCAGATCAAGCGCAAGATTTTCCAGGCCCTGTGCCCCCACTTGCAGCCCCACACGATTGTGGCCTCCAACACCTCGTCGATTTCCATCACCCGGCTTGCTGCGGTCACCGGCCGCCCGGAAAAATTCATGGGCATCCACTTCATGAATCCCGTGCCTGTCATGGAGCTGGTGGAGCTCATCCGCGGCATCGCCACCGAAGA
>CADEEO010000038.1 GCA_902826365.1 uncultured Hyphomicrobiales bacterium
TTCGCTTTAACGATGAGCGCTCGCGCCCGGCGCGGGACTTGGTGGCGCGGATTCCGTTGAAGGCGCCGGCGCTTGTCTATGACCTTGGCTGCGGCCCGGGAAATTCCACGGCGCTTTTGCACCAAGCCTATCCGCAGGCAAAACTGGTTGGACTCGACACTTCGAAAGCGATGCTGGCGAAGGCGCGGAAAGATCTGCCACAAGTTCAGTTCGCGGAAGCTGATATCGCGGCGTGGCCGGGAGATCCCAATGCCGACCTCCTCTATGCCAATGCAGCTTTCCAGTGGGTGCCCGGTCATGTTTCGGTTTTGCTTCGCTTGCTCAAAGGCCTGAAGACCCGCGGTGTGCTGGCGTTGCAGATGCCGGACAATCTGAATGAGCCCAGCCACCGGCTGATGCGCGAGACGGCGGCGACCGGGCCCTGGGCACAGGCGCTCGGACACGCGGCGGGATCGCGCGAAGTGATCCGGACGCCAAATGAATACTACACTCTGCTGAAACCCCATTGCCGAAGCCTCGATATCTGGCATACGGCCTATACCCACGTCCTTGACGGCGTCCAAGGCATCGTGGATTTTGTCAGCACCACCGGGCTGCGGCCCTATCTTGATCCGCTGGATGAGGCGATGCGCGGAAAATTCATTGATGCCTATCGCGCTGAATTAGCGAAGGCTTACCCTGAAGTTCCTGACGGCAAGGTTTTGATGCGCTTCCCGCGCATTTTCCTTGTCGCGCAGGTTTGAAGTCAGTTGCGCAGATAGGCGAAGAGGGCGTTGATGTCTCCTCCGTTGCGGTTGATGACGCCCACGAAGGTTGAGCGCAGCTGCTGGGCCAGCCAGACCGACGAGACATTGACGTCGCGCACCAGAAAGCCGCGCTTGGAGCGGTGAAGCTTGAAGATGACCTTCTTGCCGTTCGACATGCGGGTGCTGACGGTCAGGGCGTTGGTGGACGTGACGCAGTCCTTGATGGTGATTCCGCTGCCGGAGAAACGGCGGGAATGCTTCATCATGAAACGGCCGATGAAGCCGCGGGTGAGCGCCAGATACTCGGCTTCCCTCGACTTGCTCAAAAGCCTGCGATGGGGGCCGAGGGCGAACATGGAAATGCCGCGCAGGTCCGTGTAGCGCGCCGTGGCGCCGGAAAAGGCAGAGGCGGTATGGACACGGGCCGCTCCCATGAAGGCATTGCTGGCATTGGTGATGAAGGCTGAGGCCGGACAGGCATTCGCTGTGGCACTGGACAGGCAGGCGGCCAGCAGCAGGGTGAACAAAAAGACAAGCCAGTGTCGACGCATCATCTCAGTCCCAATCGCACCTGTTTGAATCCGATTGAATCTGAGTCGCAAGCCCCTTTCGGAGGGAAGAGCGATTATTCCGCGTCGCGGTGTTTGCCGCCCTTGATTTTTGCTTCGCGCAAATGAAGCCCGGCGCGCGTGCCCCTGATGTCTTCGGCCTTGGCGAGATCATAGGTGCGCTTGCGAAGTTCCATGACCAGTTCATTGCGGTCTTCGATATGGGCGATTTCGCTGAAGGGGACGGGACGGCCAATGCGTACGTTCAGGCCGGTTCCAATGCGCCGTGTGGTTTCACGAAAGACCAGGGAAAGCCGGAGCGTCAGGCTCAAGTGGCTGGCCAGTTGGAAAAGCCTGCTGTTCTGCCCGGTGAAAAAAATCGGAATGACGGTTGCATTCGACATGCGCAGGAGCTTGGCGGTGAAGGGCGCCCAGGGCAAGTCAACGGCCTGGCCCTTCAACGGCTTCTCCGATGTCGCAACGCCGCCGCCGGGGAAAATTCCAACGGCATGGCCCTCGCGCAGCCAACTCTGCGCGGAAAGGCGCGAGTTCACGTTGGTTTCGCGGGCTTCGCGGGTGGGGGCAAAGGCCACGGGCAGGAGATTGCCCGCGGCGCCGGGAGCCTGGCACAGCACGTCATTGGCCAGAACCTTGGTGTCGGCGCGCACCTTGGTGGCCAGCCAGGTCAGGATGATGCCATCCATCACGCCGTAGGGATGGTTTGCGATGAAGAGGACGGGGCCGGTTTTGGGCGTGAGCGCCAATTCCGCCTCATCGTACATGACATTGAGTTTCAGCAGGCGGACGGCGGCATCGAAAAAATTCTCGCCGTCCGCCACGCTTTTCTGATGCTGGAAGTAAAGTTTCTTGAGCTTGCGCTGGCCGCCCATCTTTTCGATGGCCTGGATGACGGCGCGCTGCAGGGCGGGCTGGTCGGAGGTTGAATAGGAAAAGCGCACCGGTTTGGGCTTGCCTGGGTGGACCGGGATTTTTGACATGGCGCTGCTGGGCAATCCAAAAGGCGTTGGCTGGATATTGCCGCTTATATGCTCTATTGCGCGTCTGCCAAAGGAGAAGTTCATGTTCAAGCTCTATGCCCGGCCCAATGCCGGTTCAGCCGCGGTTGAGGCCCTGCTTGCCGAATGCGGGGCCGCCTTCGAAATCATCGACATTCTCCGTGGCCCCGACGGGACTGTTCCGCGGAGCTACCTGCATATCAATCCACGGGGCGAGGTACCCACTCTCCGCCTGGCCGATAACAGCATTATGACAGAGAGCGCCGCGATGATGATCTACCTGGCGGACCTCCATCCGGCGGCAGGCCTTGCACCATCCGTCACGTCGCCCTTGCGGGCGCGTTATCTGCGTTGGATGCTTTACTTCGCAACTGGCGTCTACATGGCCGACTTGCGCATGTATTTTCCAGCGCGCCATTCAACCGAAGCGGGCCATGCCGACGCCATCAAGGCCAAAGCCATAGAAGACATGGAGCGGGACTATGACATTTTTGCCGAGGCGCTGAGCGAGGGGCCATTCATTCTTGGCCAATCAATGAGTGCGGTTGATATCTATGCGGCCATGCTGTTGAGCTGGGCGCCGGACGTGCCGCAGCTTTTTGCGCGCCATGGCAACATCAAAAGACTTTATGAGCGGGTGGCGGCGCGGCCGCTGATTGCAAAGGCCTGGGCGCGGAATAAAATGCCTTAGGCGGCTTCTTCCTTGGGTGTGCCCAATCCCAGCACACGGCAAATGGCATAGACCAGATCGGCGCGGTTGAGGGTGTAGAAATGGAAGGCGTTGACGCCTTCGCGCCGCAGCGCCTCGACCTGCTCGGCGGCGACAATGGCGGCCACGAGATTTCGCGTTTCCGGGTCCGCATCGAGGCCGGCAAAGCGGCGGGCCAGATCAGGCGGGATGTGGGCGCCGCATTTGGCGGAGAATTCGCAGACGCGGGCGAAGTTGGTGATGGGTAAAATGCCGGGCACGAGTTCAATATCAATGCCACGGGCAAAAATCCGGTCGCGCAGGCGCAGGAAGAACGCGTTGTGGAAAAAGAACTGCGAGATGGCGCGCGTGGCGCCGTGCTCTGCCTTGTCGGCCATGAAGGCCAGGTCTTCCTCAATTGAAACGGATTCCGGGTGGCGTTCGGGATAGGCGGTGACTGAAACCTCGAAGTCCGCAATGGCACGAATGCCACGCACCAGATCGGCGGCGTTCTTGTAACCCTCGGGATGGGGTTCAAAGCGTTTGCCGACGCCACCGGGCGGATCGCCGCGCAGAGCCAATATGTGGCGGACGCCTGCCTCCCAGTTCTCTCTTACCACGGCGTTCACCTCATCTTTCGATGCGTCCACGCAGGTGAGGTGGGCCACGGGCTTGAGCTTGGTTTCGTTGCGAATGCGCTTGACCGTGTTCAGGGTGCGGTCGCGCGTGGTGCCGCCGGCGCCATAAGTCACGGAGACGAATTTTGGATTGATGGGTTCGAGCCGCTTCAAGGTGCGCCAGAAGGCCTCTTCCGCCTCGCCGGGTTTGGGCGGGAAGAATTCAAATGAGACAGAGAGTTTTTCGGCCTCAGGCGTCGCGTCGGTCATCGGGCCTTTGACTCCAGGTCAACGGGATGTTTGGCTTGGGCTTGCGTGGTTCGCGTGGTTTTTGGCACGCCCAGCCAGAGGGATACGGTCAGGCCGGTTTGCTCTTTTAGCCAGGGCGGCGGCAGAAGTTCATGCTGCTGCAACGCCAAGCCAGCACGGTTGAACCAGCCGGTGATTTGCTCGGTCGAGATTCCAAGGCGGCGATGAGCGTGTTCGCTGCGCAGGGATTCAAGCTCATGGGGGGCGAAATCAACAATCAGCAGGCGGCCATCGGCATGAAGAATGCGGCGGGCCTCAAGCAGGGCGCGGCCAGGGTCGTCAAGATAATGCAGGACCTGATGAATGACGACGAGATCTGCCGAACCATTGGCAAAGGGCAGGGCGTAGATTTCCCCCTGCCGGACCTGGGCATGGCGCAGGGCCTTTTTCTCCAGATTGGACCTGGCGATGGCAAGCATCTCGCGGCTTGAATCAATGCCGATGGCTTGTTCGGCCTGGGGGGCGAAAAGCTCGAGGACGCGGCCGGTGCCGGTGCCGAGATCGACCAGGGATTTGACGCGGGCCTTGCCGAGAATGGCCTGCATGGCGTTTTCAACATCCTCTTCACGGATGTGAAGAGAGCGGAGCTTTTCCCAATTGGCGGCATTGCTGCTGAAATAACTGGCGGCCAATTCGGCCCGTTGGGTGCGGATGGTTTCAAGCCGGGCAAGATCGCGGGCCAGCGTCGCGTCATGGGCGGGCAGCATGTCAACAATTGCGCGTGACAGGGTGCCGCCCAGGCCTTCCTCGCGCAGGCGGAAGAGCACCCAATTTCCTTCCTTGTGGCGCGAGACCATGCCCGCTTCCACCATGAGCTTGAGATGGCGGCTGACGCGGGGCTGGCTTTGCCCGAGGATTTGGGTGAGTTCGCTGACGTTAAATTCGCCATGGGAGAGGACAAAAAGAATGCGCACGCGGGTCGATTCGGCAATTGCCCTTAGTCCCACAAGCAATTCATCCATGCCAAAACTCCTCTTGAAAATGACATAAACATATCTTTATATGCTTTTCAATGGCTGTTTAAGTGGCGGAAGAGCAAGGCAGTTTTCCGGCTGATTCAAATTTGCCGATTGCGGCCTTGCTTTTTCCATACTTTCAAGGCGTATTGTGCGGCGATTAGCAGACGCTTGGAGGGAACTCCGTCAAGCTGTTTGGAGGTTCTATGGACGGCACAACAACCCGCAAGTTCAGCCGGCGCGAATTTGTGGCTTTGCTTTTGGGTGCGGCGGCAACAGGCAGCGCCGGTTATGCGTTTGCAGCGGTGAGCCCCGCCGAGGGCTATGTTGACAGAATTGCCAACGAAGTCATGTCGCTGGCAAACAGCGGAGCGAAGGGCACGGCGCTGCGCGGAAGGTTTGCGTCCGTGCTGAACCGCTACATCAATTTGCGGAACATCGCCAACTTCGCGCTTGGCCCCTATCAGAAGAAGCTGCCGCCCGGCGCCAAGAATGAATTCTATACCCTGTTCAACAATTATGCGGCGGCGCTATTTGTCTATTATGTGGATGACTTCAAAGGCTCCGACCTGCAAATCATTTCCACATCCAAACAGGGAAACTTCACCACCATCACAAGTGCGATTGTTCAAAAAGGCGGCGGGCGCGAGCAGGTGAGGTGGCGGCTTGTGTCGGCGGGCGGCGGCTACAGGATCAGCGACATCAATATCAAGGGCGTGTGGCTGACGATCGCGACAAAGAAGAGGTTTAGCGACGTTCTCAATCGCTCCAAGGGGGATTTTGAGGTGCTTTTCGCCGAATTGCGGGAAGCGGAGACTTGGTAATTCCGGCAAACAAGTTTATGAGCTTGTTTAGAAACCGTTAAGCATGTTTGCCTGAAGAGTTCCGTTGGAAAACCGAATCATGATCACGCGCCGCGCCCTTTTGGGATTCATTGCCGTCAGCTCCATTTCACCCGCGTTTGCCGGCGATCATCCGTCGATTGCGTTCATGAACCGCTTCGGCAAGGATATGCTGGCGGCGCACCGCTTGGGAACGGTAGGCAAGTTTGCCGGCGTCATCGATGCCTACGCCGATGTCGCCGGAATTTCCAATTACTCGCTGGGCCAGTACAAGCCCAACCTCCGCGCCAACCAGCGAAGCAAATATTACCAGGGTGTCGTCACTTTCATGTCGCGGTATTTTGCCGAGCAGTCGCGCGAATACCGCGTCGCCAAGTACGAGATCGGCGAAGCCACCGTGGACGCCGACAACGACGTGATCGTCGCCAGTAAAATTTATCTTCTGTCTGGACAAACCTACAACGTGCGCTGGAAACTCACCAAGCGAAACGGGACTTACAAGGTTGCCGATGTGAAGGTCATGGGCTTTTCGCTCACCTACCTGCAGCGCGGGCTGTTCACCTCCTATATTTCCAAGCGCAAGGGCGATGTCAGCCAATTGGTGGCGGCCCTCACACGCTAATCACCTGCCGTTAACCGCTTCGGCCTAACCTGTTTTGGATTTAATCCTGTGGTCGGCGGCTTATGCGTTGGTACAATAATTTTTCTGTCGGCGTCGCGATGGCCCTGGCGGTGACGGCCTGTTCGGACTCGTCTTCGCGAAAATACTTTGAGACTACGGGACTGCGAACCCCTGCTTCAGCCTGCACGGTTGACCCACGTTCCCTTGGCCAGGCCAAGGCCATGCCGGATATTGACGAGGGCAATGGCTGCGAAGTGCGCGACCGCTACAGCGTCTCCTCGCTGGCCGGAGTCCGGTTCAGCCAATCGGCGACAATGAATTGCGGTCTTGCCGCGCCCCTTAACACGTGGCTCGACGGAACGGTTCAGAGTTCCGCGGTGGATGCTTTTGGCGAAAGGGTTGTCGGCATTGACGTGGCCGCTTCCTATGCCTGCCGCGGGCGCAACAACGCGCGGGGCGCCAAGATGAGCGAGCATGGCTTTGGCAATGCCATTGATATTTCCGCCTTCACGCTTGAGAGCGGCCGCAAGGTTTCGGTTCTGGCCGACTGGAATGGCGACCGGGCTGCCAAGAAATTCCTGCGCCAGGTCCGGGGCGAGGCCTGCGGCGAGTTTTCAACTGTGCTCGGACCTGGCTCGGACGCCCACCACCGCGACCATATTCATCTGGACTTGCAAAACCGGCGCAGCGGCAATGCCTACTGCCATTAAATTATGGAGGTTCGTTGCAATTTCCGGCCTGAAAGGGCATATGGGTGCCCATGGAACAGGAACTGATTAAACCGGAAGTCCCCCCCAAAGGCTCTTCACAGGCCATCAGCCCGCTGGGCTGCTTTATCGCGGCTTCGGGCATAACCCTGCTCACCTTATGTCTTTTGGGGACCGCGGCGCTCACCACGATTTGGGCCTTTTCCAAGCTGCTTGGATTGCCAGAGTTCTTGACCCAGGGACTTATGGTTCTTGGACTTGTTCCGGCAGTCATTGCAACGATCTGGACCGCCGGGCGGGCCTGGCATGTGGAGCGGCGGCTGGCCCGGCACCAGGATATTGACGTTCCCAACTTCAAGCTTTTGCACTATTTCAAAAAAACCTGATTGCCTCTTAAGCCCGGCCCCGAATCCGGTAAGTTCACCCGCATATGTCTATCTGGACCCGCATTAGTGAGGCGCTCGCCCTCGTTGGAGATTCAATTGGCGGCTTTCTGGCAAAGCTGGCCGCGAAGCGGGTAACTGCGCCCGAAAAGTCGCTTGGCTTCACCATCGGGATGATTGCGCTCGGCGCCAAGATGGCGAAGGCCGATGGCGTTGTGACCCATGATGAAGTGGCGGCGTTCAAACAGGTGTTCCATGTTCCGCAAGCGGAGCTCGCGGCGGTGGCCCGGGTTTTCAATCTGGCGAAACAGGATGTAACGGGCTATGACTCTTACGCACGCCAGATTGCGCGGCTGTTCCACGCCAAGGCTGCCACGCTTGAAAGCGTTCTCGACGGACTGTTCCATATTGCCAAGGCGGACGGCGCCATTCATCCAGCGGAACTGCACTATCTTGAAAATGTCGCGGCGCTTTTCGGTTTCGGGGCCCATGACTTTGCCCGCATCAAGGCGCGCCATGTAAGCGCTGGCCCGGATGATCCTTACGTGATCCTTGATGTGGACCGGAAAATGGATCTGGCCGCAATCAAGCTGCGCTACCGCAAGCTGGTGCGCGACAATCATCCGGACAAGCACATTGCCGCTGGCGTTCCCGCCGAAATGGTGATCCTGGCGACAAGCCGGCTGGCACGCATCAATGCGGCCTATGAGCAGATATTGAAGGAGCATCAGTTGTGACGCGCTCGGCGCTTGCTTCGTCTTTCCTGCCGTCACCCAATGTTGAACCACGGCGGGACGGCATTACGCCGGACATGCTTGTCCTGCACTACACCGGCATGCCGGACGCCCAAAAGGCCTGCCGCTGGCTGTGCGATCCCATCTCGAAGGTCTCGTGCCATTATCTGGTTGAGGAAAACGGGGCGGTTATCCAGATGGTGGATGAAGACATGCGGGCCTGGCACGCCGGAGTTTCCTCGTGGAAGGGCCAGCAGGACCTCAACTCCTGTTCCATCGGCATTGAAATTCAAAACCCCGGCCATGCGGCGGGATACCCGGATTTTCCGGAAGCCCAGATGCTGGCGGTGATTGCGCTCTGCAAGGATGTCGTAGCGCGCCATGCGATACATCCCACCCGGGTGCTGGCGCATTCAGATATTGCACCTGAACGGAAAATTGATCCCGGCGAAAAATTTGACTGGGCGCTCCTGCATGCGCAAGGCATTGGCCATTGGGTGAAGCCCGAACCGATAGAGGGCGGAACCTTCCTGCAATTGGGTGACCGGGGCCAGCCGGTTGAAGCGCTGCAAGGCATGCTGCGGCTTTACGGCTACGGGGTGGAGATCACCGGACATTATGACGACCCCACACAAACCATTGTGCGTGCCTTCCAGCGCCACTTCCGGCCTTCACAAGTGGACGGGATTGCGGATTCCTCCACGGTCATCACTCTGCACCACCTGCTGCAGGAACCGGAACAGGTTTAGGGTTTTCCGCAGACATCGAGGAAGGTTGGAAAGTCCGCTTCGCCCAAAGGGAACACGTGGCTGGTTGAACCGGCCTTCACGGCAAAACGGTTGGTTGTTTGCAAAGCAGCAAACACTGGGTCAGTTGTTTTGAGTTCGGCTTCGAGGCTGGTTCCCGCCGATTCCTCATTGAAGGCGGTTTTGCCTTTGAAGGGATAGGTTTTGCCGGCGATCTCCAGCTCGAAATCTGCCTCCACGTCAGGTTTCAGCGCGGGGTCCGACTCCGGGAAATACAATCTGACAATTCCCGATTGCTGTGTGCACCAGAAACTCACCCCCACATCATCGGTTTCCGGCACGCCAAAAACCAGGTAGATCTCGCCGTCGCTCTGGTCGAGAGCCCAGACGCGCTCCTGGGCCAAAGAGGGGACTGATCCCAGCACAAGGGTGGCAAGCATTATGGGCAGGCGCGCGCGCATTGCCTTCCTCTTAGCGCGCTTTTTGCCGCCTTGATATCGCCGGGATCAAGGAATTTGTGGACAGGCGGTTTTTGTTGACCTTGGCGGCGCGGCGGAATAGGTCAGGGGCGTCAGTCGGCTGGATGACTGCTCCCGCTAGGCCCGAAAGGGTGCGGGGGAGGAAAGTCCGGGCTCCACGGAAAAACGGTGCCGGGTAACACCCGGCGGGGGCGACCCCAGGGAAAGTGCCACAGAAATTAAACCGCTCGCGGACACTCCGCAGCAAGGGTGAAACGGTGCGGTAAGAGCGCACCGCGTGGCCGGCAACGGTTGCGGCAGGGCAAACCCCACCGGGAGCAAGACCGAATAGGGGTGGTACGGGCTTCGGCCCAGGGTCTTTCCGGCCCACTGCCCGGGTAGGTCGCGCGAAGCCTCCGGCAACGGAGGTTCCAGATGAATGGTCATCCATGGCGGGAAACCGCCGGGACAGAACCCGGCTTACAGGCCGACTGACATTTCTGTTGCGGGATGACGCTAATTTGAAACTATTTGTTAATGCTCACGGGGGCAATGTCGGGCAGACGTTAACGACTTGTTCATTGTGATATTTTGCCCAAAATGACCCCTGAAAGAGGCCAACCCCAGCCGCGCCATGTGCCCGTCATGCTTGACGAGGTGATGCAGGCGCTTGGGCCGAAATCGGGCGCCATCTATGTGGACGGAACCTTCGGGGCGGGGGGGTATACGCGGGCCATTCTGGAAGCGGCGGATTGCCGGGTTGTGGCCCTAGACCGCGATCCCGCTGCCATTGCCGGCGGGCAGGGGCTTGCCGCCAAATTCGTTGGAAGGCTTACGCTGGTTGAAGGCCGTTTCGGCGTGATGAGCGATCATCTCGCCAGCCTTGGGCTTGGAAAGGTTCAGGGCGTGGTGCTGGATGTCGGCGTTTCCTCAATGCAGCTCGACGAGGCGGAGCGCGGCTTCTCCTTCATGCGTGAAGGGCCGCTCGATATGCGCATGTCACAGGCAGGGCAGAGTGCGGCCGATGTGGTCAACACCTATTCTCCCGAGATGCTGGCGAAAGTGATTTTCCTGTTTGGCGAAGAGCCGCGCTCGCGCGCCATTGCCAAAGCCATTGTCGCACAACGGATCGAGGCACCGTTGGTTACAACGATCGATCTTGTCAAAGCGGTTGAGAAGGCAACGGGACCGCAGCGGGCCAAGGACCGGACCCATCCGGCGACGCGGACTTTCCAGGCACTGCGCATTTACGTGAATGCGGAACTGGAAGAACTGGTTGATGCCTTGCATGAGGCGGAAAAAATTCTGGAAGTTGGCGGGAGGCTGGTGGTGGTGAGTTTTCATTCGCTCGAGGACCGCATCGTGAAGCGTTTTCTGGCCATGCGCAGCGGCAAGACGCCGGAGGTTTCGCGTCATATGCCGGGGACCATCGCGCAGGCCAAGCCCAGTTTTGAATTATTGTACAAGGGTCATCTTGATCCGTCACAGCGGGAAGCAGACGGAAATCCGCGGGCTCGCAGCGCCAAGCTCCGGGCCGCTTCGCGCACCGCTGCTGCGGCGTGGCCGGATTCACGGGGCGACCTTGGAATTCCCCGGATCGAACGGAGCCGCCACCATGCATAAATTCTTCAATGCCTTGCTGGTGCTCGCGGTTCTGGTTTCGGCCTTCTTCCTCTATTCGCTGGAACATTCCACGCGCGGCTATGAGCGCCAGATTGCCAAGCTCAAGAGCGGCATTTCGGAAGAGCGCGAGTCGATCAAGGTGCTGGGAGCCGAATGGAGCAGCCTCACGCGGCCGGACCGGCTGCAGAAGCTGGCGCAGGAAAACCTGAAACTGCAAACCGTCACCGCCTCGCAATTCGTGAGCGAAAGCGAACTCGCTGAAAAGGTTCCGGCCGAACCCATCATCATGCTGGAGGAAAAGGGCAAGGACGTGATTGGCGATATTCTCAAAGAAATGCAGTGACCATGACACACGAGCCCGATGACAGATTTGGCGGCCCGGCGAAACTGACGGGGCAAAACCGCATTCGCCTGGTGGCCATCGGTTTCTCGATTGCGTTCCTCGCCATATCGCTGCAACTGGCGAACCTCACCATCTACAAGGGCATGGGCGTTGAAGACGATGTGCTGGCGGAACACCAGCCACGCACGCCACGGCCCGACATTGTCGACCGCAATGGCGTGGTGATCGCAACAGACATCGCGGTTGCCTCGCTCTATGCCGACCCGCGAAAAATCATTGATGTGGAAGAGGCCATTGAAAGCCTGACGGCAACGGTCCCCGACCTTGATGCGAAAGCGCTGCGCGCCAAGCTCACCCAGCCGGGGCGGGCCTTTGTCTGGCTCAAGCGGCAGGTGGCTCCGGAAGAGCGCGATGCAGTCTACAATCTTGGGATTCCCGGCGTCGGTTTTGTGAACGAGCGCCGCCGGGTTTATCCGCTCGCGCGGCTTGCGGCCCACACGGTTGGCTATGTCGATCTCGACAGCAAGGGCATTGCCGGCATTGAAAAATATCTAGATGCCCAAGGTGCGCTTTATACCGCATCACTTGCCGAAGGCTCCGGCGAGACGGCAAGCCCGGCGCAGATTTCCGCCGACACGCGAGTGCAGCATGCGCTGACTGATGAACTGGAAAAGGCTGTCAGCAAGTTCCAGGCCAAAGCCGCGGGCGGCATTGTTCTCGACATCACCACGGGCGAGATCATCGCTCTTGCCTCGCTGCCCGATTTCAATCCCAACCAGGAAGACAAGAAGTTCCGCAAGGAACAGGCCAACATGATGACGAGCGGGGTGTTCGAGCTTGGCTCGGTCATCAAGGCTGTCACCTTCGCCATGGCCTTTGATTATGGCGTGACCAACCTTGAGGGCAAGTATGACGCGCGCTTTCCGCTGGTCATCGGCAATGCCAGCATCAGCGATTACCACGCCCAGCGGCGGGTGCTAACGGTTCCGGAAATCTTCATCAATTCCTCCAATATCGGCACGGCCCGGATGGCGCTTGACGTGGGGCTGGAGGGGCACCAGGAATTCCTCCGCCGGGTCGGTTTTTTTGACCGGCTGACCACGGAAGTGCCGGAAAGCGCCAAGCCGCTTTTGCCTAAGAACTGGAGCAAGCTGGCCACCGCCACTGCCGCATTTGGCCATGGTTTTGCCGTACAGCCCTTGCAAGGGATTTCGGTGATTGGTGGATTGATCAACAATGGCGTGATGGCCGCGCCCACGTTCCTGAAGCGCGATGTAGCGGAGGCGGAGGTGCTGGCCAAGCGCATTGTGAAGCCGGAAACCAGCGAGAAAATGCGCTATCTTTTCCGGCTCAATGTGACCGAGGGAACCGCCTCCAAGGCCGATGTCATCGGCTACCGGGTAGGAGGCAAGACAGGGACAGCGGAAAAGGTTGTCCATGGCCGCTATGCACCCGACAAACTGCTGAATTCCTTCATCGGGGCCTTCCCCATGGATAACCCCAAGTATGCCATCATCGTGATGCTGGACGAGCCGAAGGCCACGCCTGAAACTTATGGTTTTGCCACGGCGGGCTGGAATGCGGTGCCCACGGCTGGCAAGATCATTGAGCGGATCGCGCCGCTTCTTGGCGTCCGTCCGGTGTTCACGCCGGAAGACATCGAGAAGCTGGCAAAGCTTGCCAAAACCGCAAAGAAGGACGGTTGAGCGGAGATGAGCGCCATGCTGGCAAAACTGGTGGGAACCGATGCGGCTTTGCCGGAAGCCGCGGGTTCACTGCTGGTTGCAGGATTGACGGCGGACAGCCGCGAGGTCGAACCGGGGTTTGCCTTCGCGGCGCTGCCGGGAACGAAAGTCGATGGGGCAAAATATATTGGGCAGGCCTTTGCGCGCGGGGCCAGTGTTGTCATCGTCAACCGGGGGTCTTACAGCGGCGCTGGGCTGGTGATCGAGACGGCCAATCCGCACCAGCTTTTTGCCCGCATGGCGGCGCGGTTTTTCGGCAAGCAGCCGGATCTCACGGTGGCGGTGACCGGGACCAACGGGAAAACTTCGGTTGCCGCATTCGTGCGCCAGATCTGGCTCTCCATGGGATTTCGCGCGGCAAGCCTTGGCACGATTGGGGTTGTCGGGCCGTCGGGCTCCGAATATCTCGCCCATACGACACCTGATCCGGTGCAGTTGCAGCGCCTGCTGGCGACGCTGGCCGAGGATCATGTGGGTCATCTGGCGCTTGAAGCTTCAAGCCATGGCCTGGCACAATACCGGCTGGACGGCGTCCGTTTTGCGGCGGCCGGATTCACCAACCTGACGCGCGACCATCTGGATTACCATGCCACGCTGGAAGACTATTTTGACGCGAAGATGCGATTGTTCGAAGAGCTGCTTCCGGCCGGCGCGCCTGCCGTCATCAATGCCGACACCGCTTTCAGCGCGCAGGTTATGGCGCGTTGCAAGGCGCGAGGCCTGACGATTTTCTCGGTCGGCAAGCTTGGCGCGGAACTTAAATTGCTCAGTTCGCAGCGGGATGGTTTGGGCCAGCAGCTGCAATTGCAGGGCCTGCAGAGAACCCATTCAGTCTATTTGCCGCTGGTTGGCGATTTTCAGACCTCGAATGCGCTGGTGGCGGCGGGCCTTGTGCTTGCCACGGGGGGCGAGGAAGTGCTGGTCATGCACGCGCTGGAGTCCTTGCAGGGTGCAAAGGGCCGCCTGGAGCTTGCGGGCAAGAGCAAGAGCGGGGCCTCGATCTTTGTGGACTATGCCCATACGCCAGATGCGCTTGAGAATGCCATGACAGCGCTTCGTCCTTATACGGATGGAAAACTGGTTGTTGTTTTCGGCTGCGGCGGCGACCGCGACAAGGGCAAGAGGCCGCAGATGGGAGCCCTTGCTGCGAAACATGCGGACAGGATTATTGTGACCGATGACAATCCGCGCGGCGAAGACCCCAAGACAATCCGCGCTGAAATACTTGTGGCGTGCCCGGGAGCGCAGGAGATTGGCGACCGGGCGAAAGCCATTCGGGCCGGCGTTGACGGCTTGTCGGCCGGAGATGTTCTGCTGGTCGCGGGGAAAGGCCATGAAGAAGGCCAGACTGTCGGAAGCACGGTCATTCCCTTCAGCGACCATGATGCGGTGCGCGCCGCCATCGAAGGGGAGGCCTATCATGGCTGAGCCAGCGCTCTGGACGGCGGATGAACTGGTTGCCGCAAGCGGCGGGAAATTGATTGGTGCGGTCAGCAAGCCGCTGAATGGCGTTTCCATCGACACGCGAACGATTGCTTCTGGCGACATCTTCGTGGCGATCAGGGGCGAGACCCATGATGCCCATGATTTTGTGGCCAAGGCTCTTGCTGCTGGTGCTGGCCTTGCGATCGTTTCGCGCGTCACAGATGAGATGAAGGCGGCGGGGCCGCTGCTGGTTGTTGACAATGATCCGCTTGAGGGCCTGGTGAAAATTGGCCGCGAATCACGGGCCCGTTCCCAGGCGCAGATCGTGGGCGTCACCGGCAGCGTGGGCAAAACCAGCACCAAGGAAATGCTGCGCGTGGCGCTGGGGGCCTCCGGCCTGACGCATTCCTCAGTGGCGTCATTCAACAATCACTGGGGCGTGCCGCTGACCCTGGCGCGCATGCCGCGCAATGCGGCCTACGGCGTGTTTGAAATCGGCATGAATCACGTGGGCGAAATTACCCCGCTGGTGGACATGGTGCGGCCGCATGCGGCCATCGTCACCAATGTGGCTCCGGTACATGTCGGCAATTTCAACTCGGTTGAGGAGATCGCCGATGCGAAAGCAGAGATATTCAGCGGCGTGCAGGCTGGCGGCCATGCGGTGCTGAACCGCGACAATGCCTTCTTTGATCGTCTGGCAGCAGCAGCGCGCAGGGCTGGCATTCAGAACATCATCAGCTTTGGCGCCCATGAAAAAGCGGACGTGAAGTCGGAGCGGGTGGCGCTGCATTCCACATGCAGTTGCGTTACTGCGGATGTGATGGGCGAGAAGCTCATCTACAAGCTTGGCCTGCCCGGCGAGCATATGGTGCTGAACAGCCTTGCAGTGCTGGCAGCGGCAAAAGTGATGGGCGCCGATCTGGCCCGCGCGGCGCTGGCGCTGGCGGTTGCCGAGGCGGCAAAGGGCAGGGGAGTTCACCACTACCTGCGCATCGAATCCGGTGAACTGCTGCTGATCGATGAGAGCTACAACGCCAATCCGGTGTCCATGGCGGCGGCTTTGGCGCTGCTTGGGCGGGCCAAGACCGGCAAGGGCGGGCGGCGCATCGCCGTTCTGGGAGACATGCTGGAGCTCGGAAAGGACGGGGCAAGCCTTCACGCCGAGCTTTCCAAGGCAGTGGACGCCAACAAGGTGGATGTCGTATATGCCGCCGGTCCCCTGATGGCCCATCTCTGGGAGAAAACGCCAGAGGAACGCCGTGGCGCTTCTGCCAACACTTCCGCGGAATTGAAGGATAGTCTTTTGGACGGGCTTCATGCCGGAGACGTCGTCATGATCAAGGGCTCGCTTGGCAGCCGCATGGGACCGCTGGTCGACGCCATAAAAGAGCGCTTTGCGCCACTGAACAGGGATCACTAGCTGATGCTTTACTACCTTCTCACCAGCCTCACCGATGAATTTTCTGCCTTCAATGTATTCCGCTATCTCACGACGCGGACCGGCGGGGCCATTCTGACGGCGCTGTTTTTCATTTTCGTTTTCGGGCCACGGATCATTGCGCTGCTCAAAGTGAAGCAGGGGCGGGGGCAACCCATCCGCAGCGATGGCCCGCAGCGCCATATCGTTGAGAAGCAGGGCACGCCCACGATGGGCGGCCTCATGATCCTTTCGGGCACCTTCGTGTCCACCATCCTGTGGGCCGATCTCAGCAATCTCTATGTCTGGGCTGTGATCTTTGTCATGCTTGGGTTTGGCGCCATTGGGTTTTATGACGATTTCCTGAAGGTGACGCGCTCGACCACAATGGGTTTTTCCGGCAAGGCGCGGCTGCTGGTTGAATTCCTGATCGCTGGCGTTGCTGTCGCCTGTTTCATGTGGATTGGCGACAAACCCCTCTCAAGTTCGCTCGCCATACCTTTCTTCAAGGACGTGCTCATTCCTTTCGGCAGCTTCTTCATCATCGTGGGCGTGTTTGTCATCGTGGGGGCTGGCAATGCGGTGAACATCACGGACGGCCTTGACGGCCTAGCGATCGTGCCTGTCATGATCGCGGCGGCCAGCTACGGGATGATCGTGTATCTGGTGGGCAACGCGGTCTTCGCGGAATATCTGCAGGTGCATTTTGTGAAGGGCACTGGCGAGCTCGCGGTGATCTGCGGGGCGCTTGTGGGAGCGGGTCTTGGCTTCCTGTGGTTCAACGCGCCGCCCGCCATGATCTTCATGGGAGACACCGGCTCGCTGGCGCTAGGGGGAGCGCTGGGCGCCATTGCCGTTGCGGTGAAGCATGAAATCGTGCTCGGCATCATCGGCGGCCTTTTCGTGCTGGAAACCGTTTCCGTCATCGTCCAGGTGGCTTCCTTCAAAATGACGGGCAAGCGGGTGTTTGCCATGGCGCCGCTGCACCACCATTTCGAACAGAAGGGCTGGAAGGAACCGACCATCGTCATCCGCTTCTGGATCATTGCCTTTGTGCTGGCCCTCATCGGCCTTTCGACCCTAAAGCTCAGGTAGGCATTGGTGTTTCCCGCCCACTCATTCAAAAACAGGAAAGTGGCGCTCTTCGGCCTGGCGCGGTCGGGCCTGGCTTGCGCCGAAGCCCTGCGGCTTGGCGGAGCCGAGGTTTTTGCCTGGGATGATTCGGAAGCGGCGGTGGCGGCGGCGAATGAAGCAAGTCTTTCCGTTTCGGATTTGCATGACATTGATTTTGCCACGCTTGACAGTTTGGTTTTAAGCCCCGGCGTGCCGCTCACCCATCCGGAGCCGCACTGGACTGTGGTGAAGGCCAAGGCCGCCGGCATTGAAATCATCGGCGACACGGAAGTGTTCCAGCGGGAAGCGGCGGGCACTGGGGCGCGCATCGTTGCCATTACGGGAACCAACGGCAAATCCACCACCACGGCCCTGATAGGCCATATCTTTCAAGCCCTGGGCCGCGATGTTGATGTCGGCGGCAACATTGGCACCGCCGTATTCCTGATGCGGCCGCCGGTGCGGGACCGCATCTATGTGCTTGAGCTTTCGTCCTTTCAGATTGACCTGATGCCCGGGCTGAAGCCGGACGTGGGCATTCTGACCAATCTCACGCCTGACCATTTGGACCGTCATGGAGCCATGGAAAACTATGCGGCGATCAAGGCCCGGATGTTCGCGCAGCAAACTGAAAATGATACGGCAATGATCGGCGTTGATGACGAGTGGTGCGCCGACATCGCCATGGACATCAAGAACGGCCCGAAGGTGCGGGTGGTTTCCGTTGTCCATGAAATGGAGGATGGCATTTCGGCGGTGGGCGGCATTCTCCGTGAGTGGCAGAATGGCAGCGAAGTGGCGCGCATTGATCTCCGCCCCATGGCGGCCCTCAAGGGCGCGCATAACTGGCAGAACGCCTGCATGGCCTATGGCGCGGCGCGGGCCTTTGGCTTGAGTGTTGCCGAGATCAGAAGCGCCATGGCGAGTTTTCCGGGCCTTGCGCACCGCATGCAGGAAATTGGCCTGCTTGGCTATGTGCCCTTCATCAATGACTCGAAAGCCACCAATGCCGATGCGGCGGCAAAGGCGCTGGCCTCCTTCGAGAACATTTTCTGGATTGCCGGCGGCATCGCCAAGGCGGGCGGCATCACCTCGCTCACGCCGTTTTTTCCCCGCATTGAGAAAGCCTATCTGATCGGCGAAGCGGCGGATGAATTTTCACAAACGCTGGCCGGCAAGGCGCCCTTCGAAGTATGCGGCACGCTTGACAAGGCGGTTATCGCCGCGGCGCGCGATGCGGTGAATTCCGGCCTGGCGGACGCGGTCGTTTTATTGTCACCGGCCTGCGCTTCATTTGACCATTACCGCAATTTTGAAATCCGCGGCGATGCCTTCGTGAAACATGTTTCCGAATTGCCCGGCATTGTCATGACCATAAAGGGAGGCTCCTGATGCTCGTATCGCGAAGTGACTGTGGAGTCTTTGCGCGCTGGTGGTTCACGGTTGACCGGCCGCTTCTGTCGGCAGTCCTGCTGCTGATGGCCATTGGCGTATTGATCAGCATGGCCGCCAGCCCGCCGGTGGCGGAGCGCATTGGCCTCGACACCTTCCATTTCTTCAAATTCCAGCTGGCCTTTCTCTTGCCTGCCGTGGCTTTGCTGATTTCGGTTTCACTCCTTGAACCCTGGCAGGCGCGGCGTGCCGCATTTCTGATGCTCGGCCTATCCTTTGCCTTGATGGTTGCCGCGCTTTTCTGGGGACCTGAAATCAAAGGAGCCCATCGCTGGATCAATTTCGGCCCCATCGGACTTCAGCCCTCGGAATTGGCCAAGCCAAGCTTTGTGGTGATCGCCGCGTGGTTTCTGGCGGAGCATACGAAGCGGCCGGATATGCCGGGGCATGTCATCGCCTATTTGATCTTCGCAGTTTTTGTGGGCCTGCTCGTTGTACAGCCGGATTTCGGCCAGACGGCGCTGGTGGTGCTGACATTCGGCACCATGCTGCTCATTTATGGCATCCCATGGATTCTGGTTCTGGGCCTCGCGGGGCTGTGTGCCTCAGGAGTGATGGCGGCTTATGCCTTGGTTCCGCATGTGACCTCGCGCATTGACCGGTTTTTGAATCCGGACAAGGGCGACAGTTTCCAGGTGGATACGGCCACCGCCGCCTTTCACAACGGGGGATTACTGGGTACGGGCCCGGGTGGCGGCCAAGCCAAGCAAATTCTTCCCGACGCGCATACGGATTTTACCTTCGCGGTTGTGGGCGAGGAATTCGGCCTGATTGCCTGCATTGGCCTGATGCTGCTCTTTGCCTTTGTGGTCATGCGAATCCTGCAGCGGGCGAAGATTGAATCCGATCCTTTTCCCGCCCTGGCGCTGAGCGGCCTGGGGATTGTCTTTGGCTTGCAGGCGGTCATCAACATGGGGGTGAATGTTTCGTTGCTGCCGGCGAAGGGCATGACGCTGCCGCTCATCTCGTATGGCGGGTCGTCGCTCATTGGCGTGGCCTTCGCCATGGGCATGGTGCTGGCCTTCAGCCGCAGGCAACCGCATTTCTCCTGGCATCAACCAGCCGTGACAGCATGAGTTTGGGCCGATGAGTGAGGTGCGTGGCGGAATTCGGCGCGGCGTTGTGGTGCTGGCGGCGGGCGGAACGGGCGGGCATTTGTTTCCCGCCCAGGCGCTGGCGGAAGAGCTTGTGGCGCGGGGCTTTCTCATCCACCTGATCACCGATGAGCGCGTCGCCGATTACGGCAAGGCCTTTCCGGCCATTGAAACCCATGTTGTTCCCTCGACGACCATTTCGTTGTCCAAGCCGTGGCTTCTGCCGGAGCGCCTGTTCCGGCTGTTTCGTGGCGTGCAGCAGGCAAAGGCCATCTTGAAAAGACTGCAGCCCGAGGTGGTTGTGGGCTTTGGCGGCTATCCGTCGTTTCCGCCGATCATTGCCGCCTCGCGGCTTGGCATTGCGACCTGCGTGCATGACCAGAACGCGGTGATGGGGCGGGCCAACCGTTTCCTCTCGCGCTTTGTCGACGCAGTGGCCTCATCATTCCCAAAACTGGCAAAGCTTCCCGAGCAGGCAAAGGCAAAGCTGGTGGTGACCGGCAATCCGGTGCGGGCCCTGGTGATGGCCGAGCAGGCTTCGCCCTATCCCGCAGCGGGCGCCGACCAGACCTTCAACCTGCTGGTGTTTGGCGGCAGCCAGGGCGCCCGCTTCTTTGCGGAGTTCATGCCCAAGGTCATGGCTGAATTGCCGCGGGCGGTGCTCAAGAATTTGCGGCTGACCCAGCAATGCCGCCCGGAAGACATGGAAGCGCTGAAAGGGGTTTATGAATTAATCAATTTCAAATTTGATTTGCGCTCATTCTTCATGGATATGCCGCTCCGGATTGCAAATGCCCATCTGGTGATCTGCCGGTCCGGCGCTTCAACCATTGCGGAACTCGGGGTAATCGGCCGGCCCGCCATTATGGTGCCTTTGCCCCACGCCCTTGATAACGACCAATTGCGCAATGCGGAAAGCTTTGCCGGGGCGGGGGCGGGCTGGATCAAGCCGCAAGCCGAGCTTGATCCGGGCGAGTTTGCCGCATTTTTGACGCGATTGCGCTATGAGGAGGGGGAATTGCGGGCTGCCGCCAAGGCTGCCCTTGACCACGGAAGACCAGATGCTGCCCAGCGGCTGGCAGATTTGACGGCACGGCTTGCGGCAAATTCCGCAAAAGCGAAACTGGAGAAGAAGTCGACATGAAACTGCCGCGCGACGTTGGCCCCATTCATTTCATCGGCATCGGGGGCATTGGCATGAGCGGGATTGCCGAAGTGATGGCAACCCTCGGCTACAAGGTTCAGGGCTCGGACCTCAGCGACAATTACAATGTGGCGCGGCTGCGCAAGAACGGGATTGAGGTTTTCATTGGCCACCAGGCGGCCAATGTCGGCACTGCACAGGTTATTGTGGTGTCATCAGCAGTGAAGCCGGACAATCCGGAGCTTGTGGAGGCGCGGGCGCGCTACCTGCCCATCGTCCGCCGGGCGGAGATGCTGGCGGAACTGATGCGCTTCAAGTCCTGCGTGGCGGTGGGCGGCACCCATGGCAAGACCACGACCACATCCATTGTCGCGGCCCTGCTTGACGCGGGCGGGTTTGACCCGACAGTGATCAACGGCGGCATCATCAATGCCTATGGCACCAATGCAAGGCTCGGCAAGGGCGACTGGATGGTGGTTGAATCGGATGAGTCCGATGGCACCTTCGTCAAGCTTCCGGCGGATGTGGTGATTGTCACCAACATTGATCCCGAACATCTCGATCACTACGGCAGTTTTGAAAAAGCCAAGGAAGCCTATCTGGCCTTTGTCGAGAACATTCCCTTCTACGGCTTTGCCGTCATGTGCATCGACCATCCGATGGTTCAGGAACTGATTGGCCGGGTGAATGACCGCCGGGTGGTGACCTATGGCTTCAGCCCGCAGGCGGATTTCCGCCTGATCGATTTGGCATACGAAAACGCGGTGACGAAATTCGCGGTGAGGATTACTAACCGGCTCACAGGTGCAACGCAGGATATTGCCGGCCTTGAACTGCAAATGCCAGGTGACCACAACGCGCTGAATTCCACCGCGGCGGTGGCCGTGGCCCATGAGCTTGGCCTGAGCGATGACAATATCCGCAACGGCCTGAAGAGTTTTTCCGGGGTCAAGAGGCGCTTCACGCGCACCGGCGAGCACAAGGGCGTTACAGTGTTTGATGATTATGGCCATCATCCGGTTGAAATCGCCGCGGTGCTGAATGCGGCGCGGAAAGTGACAAAGGGAAAAGTCATCGCCATCATGCAGCCTCACCGCTTCACGCGATTGTCGAGTCTCTTCAACGAGTTCTGCTCGTGTTTTAACGATGCGGATTCGGTTATCCTGACGCCGGTTTATGCCGCCGGTGAAACTCCCATCGAAGGCGCAACCCACACGCATTTGGCCGAAGGCCTGCATGGCCGCGGGCATCGTTCGGTTCATACCATCGAGCAGCCGGAAGAGCTGGCGCCCTTGGTTCGTAATCAGGCGGCATCTGGCGACATTGTGGTGTGCCTCGGGGCCGGCACGATCAGCCAGTGGGCTTATGCGTTGCCTGGCCAGCTGGCCTCTCTTGACGGCAAGGGATCCGCGTAATGCCGAAGCTCGATGGAGAAGCATTAGCCAAAAGGCTGCCTGCTGTGCGCGGGCGGCTGGAAGCCAATGCGCCGCTTGCGGACCTGACCTGGTTTCGCGTGGGCGGGCCGGCAGAGGTTTTGTTTACGCCGCAGGATGAGGCGGACCTGGCTGATTTCCTGCGCGGCGCGGCGAAGGACGTTCCGGTTTATGTCATTGGCGTCGGTTCAAATCTTCTGGTGCGCGATGGCGGGGTTCCCGGCGTTGTCATTCGCCTGGGCCGCGGATTTTCTGAGATCAAGGTGGAGCCGGGCCACCGCGTGCGTGTGGGCACCGCCGTGCCGGATGTGCGCGCGGCGCGCTTTGCCTATGACAACAGCATTGATGGGTTAACCTTTCTGAGAGGTATCCCCGGCACCATAGGCGGCGCGTTGCGGATGAATGGCGGGGCCTATGGCGGCGAGACAAAGGATGTTCTCATTGAAGCATGCGCGGTGGACCGGGCAGGAAACATACGCGTGCTGTCAAATGCGGACATGAAATATTCCTACCGGCACTGCGGCGCGCCGGAGGATTTGATTTTCACCGAAGCCCTGTTGCAGGGGCGTGCGGGACAGAAGGATGAAATTTTGGCCGCCATGAACAAGATTACCGACAGCCGCGAGGCAACCCAGCCGATCAAGAGCCGCACCGGCGGTTCAACCTTCAAGAATCCGCCGGGCAACAAATCCTGGCAATTGATCGACAAGGCGGGCTTGCGCGGCTTTGCCATCGGCCCGGCCAAGGTTTCCGAACTTCACTGCAACTTTCTGATCAACGAGGGCGGGGCAACGGCGACACAAATTGAAGAGCTTGGTGAAACCATCCGTGCCCGCGTGAAAGCAAGTTCCGGCATTGAGCTTGACTGGGAGATCAAGCGCATCGGCATCCCCGCGGGTGCCGCATGACGAAGCGCAACCCCAAAGACACCAATGTCGCCGTCTTGATGGGCGGCTGGTCGGCTGAACGTGAGGTAAGCCTCTCTTCGGGCGAGGGCTGCGCCGCAGCCCTGCGCCGGGCCGGCTTCAATGTCACGCCGATTGATGTGCAACGCGAGACGATTTTCTCGGTTCTGCAGGACTTGCGGCCCGATGTGGCGTTCAATGCGCTGCACGGAAAATGGGGCGAGGATGGCTGCGCTTCCGCGTTGCTGGAAACGCTGCAGATTCCCTACACCCATTCCGGTGTTCTGGCCTCGTCGCTCGCCATGCACAAGGAGAAGTCGAAGCACCTGTTCCATGAAGCGGGCATTCCGGTTGCCGAAAGTGGGCTGTTTAAAATCGAGGTGGCTGCAACTCAGCCCCCAATGGCGCTCCC
>CADEEO010000039.1:0-17253 GCA_902826365.1 uncultured Hyphomicrobiales bacterium
TATCCTCATTGCGCCGGATGCCGCCAATGAACCGCTCGAGTTGGGTCCCGCGCCGTTGCGGGCCAAGAAGGGAAGACTTTCCGTCGGCTATCTGGGGCATCTTTATAACGGCCGAGGCATTGAGATCATCGTTGCCTTGGCTGAGAAGCTGCCGCAACTGGATTTTCATGTGGTGGGGGGTACGAAAGGCAGCATTGCCGAGTGGACTGCAAAGACGACACACATCAACAACCTGGTATTCCACGGGTTTGTGCCGCCAGCGCGGACAGCGGCCTACCGTGCCGCTTGCGACATTCTATTGGCGCCTTACCAGAAATCCGTAGAGATCCACGGCGGTCTCGAGACCTCGGCGTGGATGTCTCCCCTCAAGCTGTTTGAGTACATGGCTGCGGGAAAGGCAATCATATGCTCGGATTTGCCGGTGCTCCATGAAGTCATGAAGCACGACAGCAACTGCCTGCTGTGCCCACCGGACGACGTATCCGCCTGGAAGAACGCGCTTATGGCACTGGCTGCTTCACCAGAACTGCGGAAGCGCCTGGGTTATGCAGCCAAGAATGAATTCAAGCAGCATTATACCTGGCGGCGGCGCGCCGAAAGAATATTGGAAATGTTGCATAAACCGCATCAGACCGGGCTATCGGTTCCGGAATAGCCAGCCTGGAGGAGGGCGGCGGCAAGGCGCAAGTCCTCAACAGTATTGATATCCAGTCCCTCCTCGCGCGAAATCGGAACACATTGCGCGTGCTGGCCGAGAATTGATCCGCTGCGCCTAAGGGCGCTGACACGGGTCAGGTAAATGGCACTGTTCTCCTCAAAGAGGGGCGCTCGATCCTGCTGGCGCCGCGGCTGGTCCGGAAACAGGCGCCCAAAGGAGCCATCCGGCATAAAGCGCCAGAAATCGGACCGGTTCTCCGTCACTGACATCACGCAGTCGACTGTGGGCAGCGCACTTTCCGCAAGGGAAGCGAACCTCCGGATCGTTTGTGCCGATCGTAACGGTGATGTTGGCGGAAGCGTCATGACCCACTCATCCGCCTCATCGCTGGCTTGCAGCTCGTCAAGAGCATGCAACAGCACTGATTCCGTCGAGGCGCTGTCCGAGGCAAATGCAGCAGGACGAACAATGACTTTTGCGCCAAGCTCCCGCGCCACCTCGGCAATTCTTTCATCCTCGGTGCTCACATATATATTGGCGGCGACGGCGGCATCAATTGCCGCCTTCACCGTATAGGCGAGCAGCGGCTTGCCTGCCAGATCGGCGATATTCTTGAGTGGAATTCTTTTGGATCCCCCCCGGGCGGGAACGACGATGATCATGCGGCAGGCTCACTGGTTGGCCGCAGCCATCTCAAAAGATCCATCGTGGTGACGATGTCCACCAGATGGAAGCCTTCGTCAAGAACCGGCACCAACGCCACGCCTTTCTCAGCCATGATCCGGTGAGCGGCTTCATAATCCCTTGAAGCGAGGAACCTGAATCCGCGATTGGTCCAAGGGTCGATGGAAGAATGCATGTCGACCCCTTTAAGGAGCGCCCGGAGAATGTCGCCTTCGGAGATTACGCCAACCACCTTGCTCCCGGAGACGACAACACCGCAGCGGCTTTTGTTGCGGATAATGGCCTGTGCCGCATCGATGAGGCGAGCACTGTCCTCGACAACGTAAACCAGCAGCCGATCTTCCATTTTGATCTCCTAATACGTCAACCGCTTGATGAGCAGCTTGTCGTCCACTTTGGTCCGTTGAAGAACCTCAATAATGCGTTTGGCAGAATGCCCATCGCCATAGGGATTGACACAGTTCAGCATCGAGCTGGCAAATTCCGGCGACGTTGCCTTCTCGATGGCCGACGTGATCGATCCGATCTCAAAATCTGCATTTATGACGTTCGTGCCCTGAACCCGGTCTGCCTGGCGGCGCCCGATATTGACCGCCGGAGTCTTGAAGGTGGGCGCCTCGAGAAGCCCCGAACTCGAATTGCCCACAATCACCTGGCATTTCTTGAGCAGGCCCAGATAGTGGCGCCGCGTAACGTTTTCAAACACCAGAGTATCACGATTCCGGTTCTGGAGAAGCACCTGCCGCACTGCGTGGGAGCCTGCGTCATTGTTGGGAAGTATCCAGACTTTGCGCGCCGCAAAGCGTGAAAGCGCGGCACAGAGCTTCTCGACCTGGGAACTGGCTTCCGCCATTTCCTCTGTTACGGGATGCTGCACCGCCAGAATGAAGGGCTCCGCTTCGGAAATGCCATATCGGTCCTCAAGCTCCGCAGGTGTGGCGACGTCATCCCTGACCAACTCATCAAGCTGTGGCGCGCCGACCATGTGAATTCGAAACTCCTCCTCGCCGAGTTTTCGAAGGCGTTCGGCCGCATCCTCGTTTGCGGCGAAATGGAGATGCACGAATTTGCCGATGGCATGGCGGGCGACGCCATCAATGTTGCCGGACCGCTCGCCGGCCTGAATGTGGGCGACTGGCGTGTATGTATAGGTTGCGGCAACCGCGCCCATAAGCTGTTCGCCACGGTCGCCGGCCAAAACAATCCAGTCGGGCCGATTGCGCATGAGAACATCGATGAAGCTTGAGAGGAATATGCCGAGTGATTTGGCCATCGTGAAATGATTATGGCCCTCCAGCGACATGTGAATTTCATCACTGACGTTGTATCCATCGCGCCGCAGCTCATCCACCAGCGAACCATAGGCTGGGAGCAGCAGCATATTCGTGGCGCAGATGGAGTAATCTATTCCCTGTTCCCGGCAAAGATTGATGATGGGCCGGATATATCCCCATTCTCCGCGCGAACCGTTCAGAAAGAGGATCTTCATCGTACAAGTTCCATTATAAACAGCGATGCGCCGTTAAAGCACTCACTGGAGATCATCCCATGATATCAGGACATTCTGGGGTATATTCCGCGAAGCTGCCCGGCCTATCACCTCATCCATGCGATAGGAGGGGATGCCCGTTCCCGGGCGCTTTGACCAAATCATGTCGTCAGTGATCTTCTCACCCGCCTTGATTGGCCGCAGCGAGACAATTGAACGGAACGCCCAGGTGCGGATCTGTTCTTCGCGCCCATGCACCTTCTTTTCCGAACCGAGCGAGGCTTCCACCTTGCGAATGCCGTCGACCAGGTTCGCCAAATCACGGAAATCAATTGAAACCGACTGGTCCGGACCCGGTGTCCGCTTGTCAAGGATCACATGCTTCTCAATGATTGCAGCACCCAGCGTGACGGCTGCAAACGATGTGTAAAGGTCAGGCGAGTGATCCGAGTGCCCGATGACGGCGCGCGGAAACTGGCGCTGCAATTCCGAAATCACGCGGATATTCATGTCTTCATAGGCGGGTGGATATTCACTCACGCAATTCAGCAAAGCCAAGGGCACATTGCGCGTCACCAAAGCATCATAGGTGCGCTTGATTTCATCTAGCGTCGACATGCCGGTCGAAACGATAAGCGGCTTGCCGATTGACGCGATCTTGACCAGCGAAGGTATGTCGGTCATTTCTCCCGAGCCAATCTTGAAGGCCGGAATTCCGAGCGGCGCCAGCTCAAAGGCGGCGCGGGCGCTGAACGGCGTGCAGAGATAAGTGATTCCGATTTTCGAACAGAATTCGCTGAGCTTGCGATGGTCTTCCAGTTTCAACGCATGTTTCTTCAGAAATTCGTAGAGCGGTTCGTCAAAATTTGACGACATTGGCGTGTCCGGAAGCATTTCCTCGTCAGGCAAATGATGCTGATACTTGACCGCGTCTGCCCCGGCGAGCTTTGCCTGACGCGCCATTTCCATCGCGACATCGAGATCGCCCATGTGGTTATCGCAAGCTTCTGCGATGATGAAACAGCTATGACCAGGACCAATCTTGCGTTTGGCGATTTCAAACATTATGATAATACTCACTTGGAAGTTGCGGGAGAAGCGTGCTTGCCCTATTGGAGCTATTTTAGCGTTTAGCTGACTTGACTAATCATTTCAATCAGTTGATTAGCAAGACTGACAATCATGGCGCTGGATTGCTTATAGGGCTTCATGACACCATATGAGCGGCCTTTAACCCCCAACTTGATACGTGGAATCATCATGATTGCCGACCGGATCAGCCCCAGACGGTGGCTTCATCTGCCTATTGAGACCAAAGCCCGTGAGTTTGACGCCAAAATGCTGCTGGCTTGCATGGCTGCGGAGAGGGGGTGGGGCGCCATCATTGGCGGCAAAAGTGTCCTGCGAAGATTTCAGAAGCATCTGCCGCGAGGGGTATTTCTGGAAAAAAACATCGGGCCCCGTCAAACTGCGCAGTTTGCTTCCAATAAAGCGCACGGCAACCGTGTGGCTCCCTGGTGCGAGGAGGGGCTTACCTATTTTTCGAAGCCCGATTTTTTCCGGCTCAAATTTGACGAAAGGGCGTTCGTTCTTGCCGATTATGCCTTTGTGTGGGGACAGTGGCAAAAAAATGCAATTGTGGCGCAGCGAGGCAAGGACGACAGGAAAATAATTGCCTGCGGCAATCCCAGGCTCGATATGCTGCGGCCGGAAATGCGCCCTTTCTATGCGGCCAGCGTCGATGAGCTGAGGCGTATTCACAACCGCATCATTCTGATTAATACGAATTTTTCGGGGTGCAACCTGAACAGCAACGAGAGTTTCAAGGAACTCCTGAAACGGACCGGAAAGTTGCGGGACAAAGCAACCGAGGTTTTCGCCGATAGTTACGTCGCATTCCAGGAACGCATGTTCGGCTATTTCAAGGATGCTCTGCCCGCCCTTGCGGAAGCTTTCCCGCAACATACCATTGTCATCCGCCCTCACCCTTCCGAGGGCCATCCTGCATGGGACGCAATCGCCAAACCCCACGCAAACGTGAAAGTTATTTTCGAGGGCAGCGCCATCGACTGGATATTGGCATCGGAAATCCTGATTCAGAACAACTGTACAACCGGCGCGGAAGCTTTTGTGCTGAAAGCCCCGTGCATTTCATACCGGCCTTTTAGGGATAGCGATTTCGATGATGAGTTGATCAATGGCTTGGGACATACGGCTACGAATCTGCCGGATCTTGTTGAAATGACACGCGCTATTGTTGAAGGAACAGACCCATCGACGCCTGAGCAACGGGCGGAATGGGACAAACTGGCTTCGCTGCACATGTCGGCTCTCGATGGTCGTCCTGCAAGCGAGCGGATTTTGGATCACCTTGAACAATTGGAGCTTCCTATTCAACCCGGCAGAACCTTGGCCGGCGCCCTGTCCATGCAAGCCCGGGCAGTTTCGAGAAATTTGCTGGGTTTATTTGGAGGAGCGGGCAATAGGGAATATGTAAAGCAAAAATTTGCCGGCATCACCGCAGGGGAAATGAACGACATTCTGATGCGATTTGGCCAGGCAACCGGCAGATTCGAAGGGCTGTCGGTGCAGAGCGTCGCACCCGATCTTTTCTGTGTCTACCGAAAATAACGGCCAACAAGTCAACCGATCGTAACCGCGCCAAAGGCGAATTGATTGCAATCATACCGGGGAAGCGCTTGCGGCCGCCCCAAGATGTCGGATTGCAGGATGTCGCGAGGCTCAACATTGAAAGAGAATTTGCATCCCAAGTCGCCGAGTATTTGCTCCGACGTTTCATTGAAGGAGTGGAACCCGCCATAAGGATAGGCGAAGGTCCGGGTTTTCAGGCCACCCGTCACGTCTTCGAGAAATGCAAAGGACTGCTCCAGCTCCCGCCGCTGGGTGTCCGCGGCAATCTTGCTGAACACAGGGTGCGTTACGCTATGATTGCCTATAATCATTCCGGAAGCTTGAGCCGAACGGATTTCAGCGGGCGTCATATAATAGTTCGCAATGTCGCAGCGCGACGAAGGCACGAATTCCGCGAGCAAGCCATCAAGCACGGTTTCGCGGTGGTCATAAGAAATGAAGTAATTGAGTATCCGCTTTATCTCGGTGACGCTTTGCGCTTCGCTGAGGTGCGCATAGGTGAGGGTGCGGTATTCCGGCACATGGGCGTGCGACAAGTGTTCTCCGGAAATGTTTTTTTTGAGGTAATCCAGCACGTCCGACGCCTTGGCAGTACCGAGAAGCACATGAATCCGGTGAACATCGAGGAGCTTGCCCGACTGGTACATGCCGGTCGGGACGTAGAAAATGCCCCATAGCCCGCGTGAAATCAGTTCCGGGATGGCGAAATCCGCATGGTCGCGAAGCCCGTCATCGAACGTCAGAACCGCGCCATCGAGATTTTCCTCGCCGTTTTCCACCGCGTCAAGGAACGCTTTTTGGGAGACGAAGCCCAATGTCTCGGCGAAGTGATCAAGTTGCCGACGAAAATTATCAAGATGGAGATAGCGGAATCCCGGCATGCCGCCGGAATCGGGCCGCACATAGTGATACATGACGGCTTTCATGGTCATGCCTGCATGAGCGCTTGCAAGGACGGAACTCCAGGGTTCTCTATGATCGGGGCACGCGCGCACCGTTCTTCGCGTTCGCGGATGTAGGTTGCGACAAGGCCATCGCGAAAGTGCTGCCTGAGTTTGTGCAATGATTCAACCGAGAAGTCCAATTTCCTGTACACGTGGCGCTCCGGCGGCGCGGGCAACGCCGGCATGGTTTGAAGTGAATCGAACCTCGTGATCAATGCTCCATAGGCCATCGCCATATCAAGGATAAGCCTGTTGCCGATGGCATGGGGTGTATCGCCCGGATAGACCCTGGCGCGCAGCTGATGAATGACCTGTCCTGTATCAATACCCTTGTCCATATGCATGAAAGTTGCGCCGACATATTCTGGCTGCCCGTGAACCAAAGGCCAATAGTTCGTGCCGCTGCCGCGGTAATAGGGCGAGAGCCCAAGGTGCACGTTCAAGAACCGGCCGGCAAACCGCGAGAGCAGCGGCTCGCGAATGAGAGAAGGGCCATAGGCCACAACGAGGTCCGGCTTCGCATCGACAATCCGCCCGATTGCGCCATCATCATTGACGGCGCCATTGGCGATCTGCGCCGGATTGCTCCTGTCCGGCGCAAGCCGCACAAAAGCGCCAAACAAATCGCTTTCCGACCGGTTCCTCTCTTCGAGATGATCCAATCTTATGTCGCCGGGTTGGGCCTGCATTTTGACTTCATGCTGAAGGCTTTTTTCCGAATCTTCGCAGAGGCTCAGGGCGACCTCAATTCCCGGCGACAAGGCAAGGTATTTTCGCACAAAGGAATGCCTTAATTCAGATCCAGTCAGGAAGGCTACCTTCACCCTATACTCCGTTAACAAGCGGTTTTCGACAGACTCTGATCTCGTATAACCTCCGCTAAACCAATGCAATAGACCGCCGGAACGCGGGCGGACTGCTTCGAAAGGACAATGCGCTAACGGGAATTTTTTGATGCCGGGGCGGTGTTCAAAGGCGGTTTGGCCGCCAGCCCTATGGAGATGCACCCCGCGACAAAAATCAAGCCAAGGCCCGCAATAGTGGTCCAGCGGGGAATTTCGTTGAAGAACAGGAACCCCCAGAGCGGCGACCAGATCATGCCGGTGTATTCAAACACGGTTACAAGATTTGCATCGGCCATGCGATAGGCGTTGGTGAGGAGCGACATGGCAACGGCGGCGATTACGCCGCAGACGCCCATGAGGAACAGGTCATAACTGTTCGGCCAAGCCCAGGCGCGCACCAGGAAATCGAAGCTGGGGTGGCCGAGATTGTCGATCCCGGCAACGGCAAAAAATGCGGCGATCAGAACGGCGCCCACGAAATAGACCGCGTTCTGGTAGAAAGCCATGACTGTTGCGGGTTCCGAAACGCCGAGCCTGCGGGCGATGACCATGGCAAGTGCGTAGGTGGCGGCGCTCGCAAGACTAAAAAGGGCAGCCGGATTGAAAAGGGCCGTGCCGGGTTGCAGGATCACCAGCACGCCTATGAAGCCCAGGGCAATGGCGGCCCAGGATTGGGGTGAAACCTTTTCGCCCAGCATGGGCACCGAAAGGATTGTAACGATAATCGGTGCGGCAAAGAAGAGGGCTATGGCTTCGGCCAGCGGCAGAGCAGGCAATCCCATGTAATAGGTCGTGTAGGCGACGAGGAGAATGCCTCCGCGCATGACGAGCGCCCAGAACAGGGGCGAGCGGAGCTTCGCAATGCCGCATTCAAAATGCACCAGCAGAAGCAGCAGCGGCAGGGACACAATGCAGCGGATTGCCATGGCAAGCGTCACCGCATGGTCGTGGCTGATGGCTTTGATGATCGCGTCCTGGGTCGAAAACAGCATGACGCCGAAAATGAGCGAGGCAATGCCCAGAAGATTGCGGTTGGCCCGCACGGTCAGGCCTCGACCGCAACGGAAATGTGGCGGCGCTCACGGTGAAAAATATAGAGGCCGGAACCAATGATGAGGGCCGCACCCAGCCATGTCCAGGAATTGGGCCAATCCCCCCAGATCACAAAGCCGAAAAGCGTGGCCCAAATCAGCGAGGAATAGCTGAAGGGGGCAACGACTGAGGCGGGCGCCAGGCGCAGGGCGCGAATCAGGCAGAGGTGGCCGATGGCCCCGGCCAATCCGCTGCCAATCAACAGCAGCCAGTCAAATGCCGTGGGCCAGGACCAAAACCAGGGAACGATCAGGCTGGTAACAATCGCTCCCGCTGTTGCGGTGAAGAGCAGGGAGGTGAGCGGGTCATCGTCGCGCACCATGCGCGTGACGATCTGATAGTTGGCATTGAGCAAGGCGGCCACAAGCAGGAACAACACGCCCACGCCAATTCCGCCGAAGCCGCTTTGCCAGGGCTCGACCACGATGACAGCTCCGGTGAAGCCGACAACAATGCCTGCCCAGCGGCGGAGGCCCACTTTCTCGCCAAGCAACGGGATGGAGAGAAGAGTTACCAGGATGGGGCTGAGAAACATGATGGTCGTGGCCGTGGCAAGCGGGGTGGTGCGGATTCCTGCGTTGAACACGGCGGTTGTGGACATCAGGAGCAATGAACGTATCGCCTGCTTTCCCGGGGCAGTGCTTTTTACGAGCTTTCCAAAGCTTCGACCGCAGACAAGGGCCGCAATGATGGTTGCAAAGAAAAACCGCGCCCAAGTGACCTGCACCAGCGAATAGCTCTCAAGCAGGTGTTTCATGAGGGTATCAAGGGTTATGAAACAGAGCATGGTGGCCAGCATCCAGAGGATGCCGCGCATTCGATTTTCGTGGGAATCCGCTGGAGACATGCAGGTTCTATAGAGCGCTAGGACAAACTATCCCACTGCGGCTGGGATGCTAGCAAGGTTGCGCTATTTGCATGGCGCAAGCTCATCCTCCATGTGCACCCGGATGATGTCTTCGAAACTGCCCTCGGCCTTGAAGCCCAGACTCAGGGCCCTTTGCGGATCAAAATTGCGCGGCCAGCCGGAAACGATTTTGGCGATTGTTTCATCATTTTCACGGCGGATGAGTTTGACCACATCATTTCCGGCAACCCGGCGGAGCGCCTCGATTTGCTCGGCCACCGTGCAGGAAAGGCCGGGCAGGGTGAGGGTGCGGCGGTTTCCCAGCTTTTCCGTATCCAACGTCGCGGCTTGGACGAGGAACTGAATGGCGGCGCGGGGTGAGACATGCCAATGGCGCACGGTATCGCTCACGGGAAGAACGGCCTCTTTCCCGGCAAGCGGTTCGCGGATGATGTTGGAAAAGAAGCCGGAGGCAGCCAGATTGGGCTTGCCGGGGCGGACACAGACGGTTGGCATGCGGAGCGCCACCCCATCAAAGAAACCGCGGCGGGAATAGTCGTTCAGCAAAAGCTCGTCGATAGCCTTCTGGGTGCCGTAGCTTGTCAGCGGCGTGGTGAAGAACTCGTCGCCAATGGCATCGGGGAAGGGGGCGCCGAAAACCGCAATGGATGACGTGAAGATGATTTTTGGCTTGTAGCCGCCTCCCACTTTGCGGATGACCTCGAAGAGAATGCGGGTGGCGTCGAGATTGATGCGGTAGCCCTTTTCAAAATCCTTTTCCGCCTCACCCGACACGATGGCTGCAAGGTGGAATATGACATCAGGCCTGCCGGCAATGAGTTTTTCCGCTTCACCGGCAGCCGAAAGATCGCCGACAAAGGTTTCTACCGGATAGTTTGAAGCTGGTGGAGCAGGGGGGATAACGGCGTCATAGCGGGTAACACGCGATATGCTTTTCCCGCCGAGCTTTCCCTCGTTGCCAAGGCGCGCGAGCAGTTTTGCGCCAAGCATTCCGCCAGCGCCGATAACCAGGATATGCAAATCAACCTCCGATGTTAGATGATGCCGGCGGAGGCTACTCCACTGACGGGTCTTTCCTTGGCTTTTGCCGCACGATAGCCGGAGGTGCGGTACAGGCTCAAGGGGTCTATGGCGCCGCCCTTGCGGCGGCGGGCCTCGGCAAGGATGGGGCTGACATCCGTGTTGAAGGCCTGCTTGATCAGGCGGTGGCCCGCCATCACGTCGCTTCCGTCCTGGGCGGCGGTGAGGGCCTTGCGGTCCACCAGCGAAGCCTGCACGTAGGCCCTGACGATCTCCATGGCCGAGGCCATGAGGCTTTCAATGGGATCCGTCACGTTATGGGACTGGTCGATCATGTAGGCGGGCGAGAAGCCCTTGGCTTTCCGCAACTCGGCATCGACGAGTTCATTGAAAATCAGAAACAGGCGGAAGGGATCGATGGAGCCTGAATCCAGGTCATCGTCGCCATACTTGGAATCATTGAAGTGGAAGCCCGCCAGCTTCTCGGCGCGGATAAGGCGCGCCACGATCTGCTCAATATTGGTGTTGGGCGCGTGGTGGCCAAGGTCGACAAGGCATTTGGCCTTGGGGCCAAGTTCTTGGGCTGCCATAAAGCTGGAGCCCCAATCGGAAATGACGGTTGCATAGAAGGCCGGCTCATAGAGCTTGTGTTCCAGAAACACCAACCAATTCTTGGGGAGCCTGTCATAGATCGCCCTAAGCGAGTCCATGTAGCGGTCAAAAGCGGCATTGAGGTTGGTCTGGCCAGGGAAATTTGCCCCGTCGGCGATCCATACGGTCAATGCGGTGGAGCCCAGTTTCTGGCCGATTTCGATGCATTCGATGTTATGTTCGACGGCTTGGTCACGGGTGGCCTTGCTGGCGTGGGTGAGCGAGCCGAATTTATAGGATGTCTTCTGGCCGCTCTGGTCCTGAAAGGTGTTTGAGTTCACCGCATCGAAACCCAGCTCGTAGGATGCCGCTTCCTGGCGAAGCGCGTTGTAGTCGGCCACCTTGTCCCACGGGATATGGGGGGAGACGTTGGGGGTGGCGCGGCAGAGTTGCTGGATCACGCCGCAGTCGGCGAGCTTGTCGTGGATGTTGCGGGGTTCGCCCAGTCCAGGGAAGCGGGCAAAGCGCGTGCCGCCGGTACCCACTCCCCAGGTCGGGATGGCAACCGCGTAATCCATGGCGCGTTGGGTCATGGCCTCAATGTCGATGCCCCGGCGCTGCAACTGGCGCCCAAGGCTTGTGTAATCATCGGCCAAAGCCTGCTCAAGCTTCTTGTTTTCCGTGCCGATCAGGTCTGCCGGGATTGCAAAGGTCATGATCTACCTCGAGAAGGTAACGGCGTTGCCGGCATCGACATTGAGAAAGTTTCCGGTTGATTTGGCGGAGAGATCGGAGGCGAAGAAATAGACGGCCTCGGCGATGTCTTCTGGAAACACCGAACGCTGCAGCAGCGAGCGCTTGCGATAGTGTTCCTCCAATTCGTCCTCCGATATCTTGTTGGAGGCGGCGCGCTGCTGGCGCCAGGCGCCCTGCCAGATCTTTGAACCGCGCAATACGGCATCCGGGTTGACCACGTTCACGCGGATGCCCATGGGAGCCCCTTCCAGGGCCATGCAGCGGGCCAAATGAACTTCGGCGGCCTTGGCGGTGCAGTAGGCCGAGGCCCCTGGCGAGGCTGCAATGGCGTTCTTGGAGGCGATGAAAACCATGGACCCGCCAAGCGCCTGGCGTTTCATCAGGCGGTAGCCCTCGCGGCCCACGAGGAAATAGCCCGTGGCCATGATCGTCATGTTCTTGTTCCAGAGGTCAAGGGTCGTGTCCTCGACATTGGCGGCCAGGGTGATTCCGGCATTGTTGACGAGGATATCCACCCCGCCAAAGGCCTTCACGGCGTCATCCATGGCCTTGATCACCGCGTCCTCGCGGGTCACGTCCATGACCACGCCATGGACATTGTCCTTGCCGAAGGTCTTGCCGAAATTGGCAACGGTTGAATCGAGCGAGGCCTCGTCGATATCGGCAAGGACCACGCAGGCCCCTTCTTTCATCAGGCGTTCAGCGATGGCCGAACCGATGCCGCCGGCGCCGCCAGTGATAAAGGCAACCCGCCCGGCCAGGCTCTTGGCCTTTGGCATCCGCTGCAGCTTTGCTTCCTCAAGCAGCCAGTATTCAATGTTGAAGGCTTCCTGTTCGGCGAGCCCCACATAGGCGGACACCGACGAGGCGCCGCGCATGACGTTGATGGCGTTGACGTAGAATTCGGCGGCAACCCTAGCGGTAGCCTTGTCCTTGGCGAAGGAGAGCATGCCGACTTGCGGCACGAGATAGATCACCGCATTGGGATCGCGCATCTTGGGCGAGTTGGGGTGCTTGCAACGGTCGTAGTAACGGGCGTAGTCGGCGCGGTAATCGGCGATGAGTTTGTCGAGATCTGCACCAGCAGAATCATGGGGAATGATGACCGGGCGAATTTTGGTGCGGAGGAAATGGTCCGGGCAGGAGGTGCCCAGGGGCGCCAAGGCGCCCAGCATTTTGCCATTCACGAATTCCAGAACCTCGGGCGCATCGGTGAAATGGCCGACCTTCTTTTCTTCCTTGGAAATGCGGCCGCGTATTTCGGGCAGCAGGCGCAAAATCACGGCGTGCCGTTCTGCCGGACTGAGCGATTTGACGGCTTCGCCGCCAAAAGCAGGCTTCTTGCCATTCTTGTCGAGCCAGGTGGCGGTCTTGTTGATGATGCGAAGGGTCGTGTCATAGCATTCCTTCGCGGTTTTGGCCCAGGTGAACAGGCCATGGCTGCCCAGAACGACGCCCACATATTCCGGGTGTTCGGTGGCCATCTTGCCGAGCTTTATCCCGAGATCGATGCCGGGGCGCTGCCAGGGTAGATAGCCCATCTCATTTCCAAAGATTTCCTTGGTGAGCTTCTCGGAATCCTTTGATGCGGCGATGGCGATGACGGCATCGGAATGAACATGGTCCACATGGGCGTAGGGAACATAGCCGTGAAGGCAGGTATCAATGGAAGCGGCGCGGGTATTGAGATTGAAGGTGCAGTGATTGAGGTTGTGCACCATCTCGTCTTCCTGGGAGAGGTCCTTGTAGAGGCCTTTCAGGGCCAGCAGCTTGTCCATGTAGAGCGTGGCGAAACCATCAAGCTTCATGGAAGCGATGTCGCCGCCCGAACCCTTCACCCACAGCACCTGCACCGGCTTCTTGGTCAGCGGATCGGTCATCTCCACCTTGGCGGAGGTATTGCCGCCGCCGAAATTCGTGATGCGGAGGTCGCTGCCCAAAAGATTGGAGCGATAGAGCAGGAGGCCCGGCTCATCGAGATTTTTGGCATGTGCATTGTCCCACAGGGATGGGATCAGAAGTGATGATGTCATGGATTTGTACCCGGTTGAATTTAAGGCACCGTATGATCAGGTTCGCTCAAGGTCAATCAGAAACTCGTGTATTGCAACGCAATGACGTTTTGCGTTGCGGTATCTATTGACGTTTGTGATTGCTAATGATTAGTTTTGATTGTCTTGGAGAATGTGATGCACGAACGGGAACGCTGGCAGATGATACTCGGAGCGATCAAGGATCGCGCCGTTGTCACGGTGCGTGAGCTTATCGTGCGGACCGGGGCTTCGCCCGCAACGCTGCGGCGGGATTTGGCCAAGCTTGAAGAGGCGGGGCAGATCAAGCGGGTGCACGGCGGGGTCGAGGCCCTCAATTTTGATGACCGCCCGCACCTGGCGACACGGGCTTTCGAGGCGAGCCAATCAATGCGGGCCGCGGCCAAGCGGGCAATCAGCCGGGCGGCGGCGGCGCTTTGTCAGGATAATGACTCAATCATCATCAATGCTGGCACAACCACCTTCCAGATGGTTGACTTCCTGCGTGACCACAAAATGCAAATCATCACCAATTCATTTCCGATTGCCGAAGCCCTCGTGGCGCAGAGCGAGAATCGCATCATCATGCCGGGAGGAGAAATCTACCGTGAGCAGGGCATTGTGCTGTCGCCTTTTGATGGCGATGCCTCCCAGCATTATACGGCATCCAAAATGTTCATGAGCTGCTTTTCCTTTGGCCCGCTTGGGGTGATTGAAGGCGATGCCCTGATTGCCCGCGCCGAAGCCAAGCTTCTGGGCCGCGCCGACAAGCTCATTGTGCTTGCCGATTCTTCGAAGTTTGAAACCCGGGGCAGCATGGCGGTTTGCCCGCTCAGCCGGGTTCATACGCTCATCACCGACGACGAGGCCCCTGAAGCCGTCCTGGACCAAGTCCGGCAGGCAGGGGTGAATGTCATTGTTGTCAGTGCCGAGCGCGCCGATGTTTCTTTTGCTGCTTGAAGCGGGGGAAAAATATTCTAAACCGGACGGCGATAACGCCTTCCAAAGCCAACCAGATGGGAGAAAAATATGACGAAAACAACACGCAGACAAACGCTTCAGCTATTCACGGCGGGCGCCGCTCTTAGCCTTGCACCTGGCCTGTTTTCCACCGCTGCGCGCGCCGATGGCAAGCGCATCGCCATGGTGGTGAAGAACCTTGGCAACAGCTATTTCGACGCTTGCGCCAAGGGCGCCAATGAAGCGGCAACCGAAGTTGGCGGCTTCGAGATCATCTATACGGCGCCTACCAAGGCAACCGCAGAAGAGCAGATCGCCGTCATCGACGCGCTTATCGCGCAGAAAGTCGATGGCATTATCGTATCATCCAACGATGCGGATGCTCTCGTGCCGGTCGGCAAGAAGGCCATGGATCGCGGCATCAAGGTCATCAGCTTTGATTCGGCAATCGGCCAGGAAGGCCGCATCATGCATCTGAACGCCTCTTCGACGCCGCTCATCGGCGCCAAGCAGGTCCAGATGATCGCCAAGACCCTGGGCGGCAAAGGCGAGGTTGCCATTCTCTCGGCGGCTTCCACCATGACCAACCAGAACTCGTGGATCGAAGCCATGAAGGAAGAGTGGAAGAAACCGGAATACGCGGAAATGCCATTGGTTGCGACGGTCTATGGCGACGACCAGGACGACAAGAGCTACCGCGAGATGCAGGGCCTGGTGAAGGCCTATCCTAATCTCAAGGGCGTCATTTCGCCGACGACGATTGGCATCCGCTCGGGCGCCAAGGCCATCATTGACGGCGGGCTTGTCGGCAAGGTGTTCATTACCGGGCTTGGCCTGCCTTCGGAAATGAAGGATGCGGTGCTCAAGGGCGCCTGCGACAGCTTCGCGATCTGGAACCCGGTTGACTATGGCTATTCCTCCACGCAGATCATGATCAACATCCTGAACGGCGCGGAAGCAGGCCCCGGATCGACGGTCAAGATGGGCCGCATGGGCGAAACCAAGGTCGGCGATGATGGCCAGGCCGCCATGGGCGACCCCTTCACCTTCGACAAATCTAACGTCGAGGAATTTGCGAAAATATTCTGATGCAAAAACGTGATGCAAGCTCTTCCCCGCAAGGGGGAGAGCCTGTTCTTTTTCTGAACGGCGTTTCCAAATCATTCCCCGGTGTCCGCGCCTTGAACGATGTTTCGTTCACGCTGCGGGCTGGCGAGGTGACGGCGCTGGTGGGCGAGAACGGGGCGGGCAAATCAACCATCGTGAAAATTCTCACAGGCATCTACAGTCCGGATGCCGGGGAAGTCAGCGTGGGCGGCCGGCCCCGCAAGTTCCAGTCGCCGCGCGATTCCTGGGCTGCCGGCATTGCGGCCATTCATCAGGAAACGGTCATGTTCGATGAATTGAGCGTGGCCGAGAACATTTTTATGGGCCACATGCCCCGTCTGAAGTCAGGCTTTGTTGACTGGCCGCACATGCGCCAGCGAACGGCGGAGCTTCTCAAAAGCATCGAGGCCGATTTTGATCCCGATGACAAGTTGAAGCAGCTTTCGGTGGCCGAGAAGCACATGGTTGAAATCGCCAGGGCGCTGAGCCATGAGGCCTCGGTCATCATCATGGATGAGCCCACCGCCGCCCTGTCGCGCAATGAGATTGACGATCTTTTCCGCATCATTGCGCAGTTGAAGGCCGAGGGCAGGGCGATCATGTTCATCAGCCACAAGTTCGACGAGATTTTCCGCGTGGCAGATTCTTTTGTTTGCTTGCGCGATGGCGAGAAGGTGGGCGACGGCAAGATCAGCAGCATCACCGAGTCAAAGCTTGTGAGCATGATGGTGGGCCGGCCCATTGACCAGGTTTTTCCGAAACGCGATATCTCCATCGGCGAGGTGGTTCTGAAGGTCGAGGGCCTGTCGAACCCGACTGAATTTGCCGATGTTTCCTTTGAACTCCGGCGCGGGGAAATTCTGGGGTTCTATGGGCTGGTGGGCGCGGGCCGCTCCGAGGCCATGCAATGCCTCTTCGGCATGAGTGCCGCATCGTCCGGCCAAATCACGCTGAACGGAACCCCGCTGAAAATTTCATCGCCGGTTGATGCCATTGCGGCGGGCATATCCTATGTGCCGGAGGACAGGCAGGAGCAGGGGGCGGTGCTGCCGCTGGGCATCCGCGAGAACATAACGCTTGCCTCCATCGCCTCGCATGTGCGTAATTTCTTCTTGTCGAAGCCGTCGGAGCTTGATGCGGTGCGGGTTCTTGGAAAACGCCTTGATGTGCGCGCTGCCCACTGGGAACAACGGCTCGGCGAACTGTCCGGCGGCAACCAGCAGAAGGTCGTCATTGCCAAGTGGCTGGCAGCAAAACCAAAGGTCATAATCCTCGATGAGCCAACCAAGGGCATCGATGTTGGATCGAAGGCGGCCGTGCATGACTTTATCGGCGAACTGGCGGAGGAGGGGCTTGCGGTGATCCTGATCAGTTCGGAGCTGCCGGAAATCATGGGCTTGGCCGACCGCGTGGTGGTCATGCAGGAGGGCCGGATTGCCAACATCTTCACGCGCGGCACATGGTCTGCGGAGAAAATCGTCTCGGCGGCAACCGGGGCGCGGAAGGCCGCATGAACTTCCTGCTGAAACACCGCGAGCTGGCGCTTTCCCTCATCAT
>CADEEO010000039.1:17353-23005 GCA_902826365.1 uncultured Hyphomicrobiales bacterium
ATTTTCTGGATCATGGCCGCTGTTGCCCTTGCAACCTGGCTGTTCCTGTCGATGACGCGGGTGGGCCGCGGACTTTACGCGGTTGGCGGCAATCCGGTCGCGGCACGCTATTGCGGCATTGATCTGGCGCCGCAGCAGTTGCTGGTCTATTCGCTCTCAGGGGCAATCTCCGGGATCTGCGGATATCTCTGGGTTTCGCGCTACGGCGTGGCCTATTCGGAAATTGCTTCGGGTTTTGAACTCACCGTCATTGCCGCCTGTGTGATCGGCGGCGTTTCCATTGCCGGCGGTGTTGGCACGGTGGCAGGAGCCTTGCTGGGTGCGCTGTTTCTTGGAGTGATCGTGAATGCCTTGCCCGTCATGCAGATTACGCCCTTCTGGCAGATGGCGATTTCGGGCGCGGTCATCCTTGCCGCTGTCGTGGTCAATGCGCGGGCGGAAAAGCGCGGGGTGAAGCTTATTCTGCCCGAAGCCCGGCTGCTGGCTGGAGCGGCAAAATGAGCGTGGCGCCCCGGCATGATGTGGCCGATGCCGCGCCCCCAAGCCTCAGCGACTGGCTGCTGCGCTGGGAGAGCATTCTGGTTGCTCTCCTGATCATCGTCATCGTTGGCAATACGGCAATCTCGCCTTACTTCCTCGATATCTACAACCTTTCGGACGCCACCTATAATTTTTCCGAAAAAGCCATTGTGGCGCTGGCTATGGCCCTTTTGATCCTGGTGCGCGAAATTGATCTTTCGGTTGCCGCCATCATTGCGCTTGCCTCGCTCGTCATCGGCCTTGCGGCGCAGGCCGGGGCAGGGCTTCCGGCTCTGTTGCTGATCGGGCCTCTAGTCGGCGCTCTCTGCGGCGCCTTCAACGGGTTTCTGGTGGCGCGCATCGCCCTGCCATCGATCGTGGTGACCATCGGCACGATGTCGCTTTTCCGCGGGCTGGCGCAGGTGGTCCTTGGCGATCAGGCGATTACCCAATATCCGAAGAACTTTACTGCAATCGGCCAGAGCTATCTGATCAAATGGCCGCCGCTGCCTTATTCCTTTGTGATATTCTTGGTGTTTGCCGTCGCCTTCGCCATCGTGCTTCACAAGACGGCTTTTGGCCGCAAGCTTTATGCCATCGGAAACAATCCGGTTGCGGCGCGGTTCTCGGGCATTCCGGTTGACCGCATCCGCTTCATGCTTTTCGTTTTGACCGGAACATTGGCAGGCCTTGCCGCTGTGCTTCTCACGGCGCGCATCGGTTCCACGCGGCCCAATATCGCGCTCGGCTGGGAGCTTGAAATCATCACTGCGGTGATCCTCGGCGGCGTTTCCATTGCGGGCGGGTCAGGCACCATTCCAGGCGTCGTGCTTGCCGTGTTTATCCTGGGCCTTGCGACCTTTGGCCTTTCACTGGTGAACGTGCCGGGCATCGTGATCAGCGTTTTGCTGGGACTGCTGCTCATCTTTTCAATTGCCATGCCCATTATTGCACGGCGGCTCATGAAAGGCCGGACCACTTGATTTTTTCCAGGCTGCGGCGGTTAAGCCTCATTGCCGGATATGCCGGCTATGCGATGATTGTGGTTCTATCGCTGTTGCCGGCTCAGACCAGGCCCCATACCGGGGTTGGCGGCGAGTATGAACACTGGATTGCCTATGCCCTGGTCGGCGGGGCATTTGCGGCAGGATACTTGGCAACGCGGGCAAGGCTGTTTGCGGGCTTTGCTCTGACGGCAAGCGCCGCCGTCCTGGAACTTCTTCAGAATCTCATTCCAGGGCGCACACCGGAATTGGCGGGTTTCCTCGCCAGTTCCCTGGGGGCCTGGTTTGGCATTTTCCTGGTGGCGCTGGTGGCAGCTTCAGGCCATAGCTGCCGCAACCCACGCTGAGACCACGACGGCGCCTGCGGTGGCGGCGCACGTCCGCTGCAGGCCGCGATCAACCGTCCAGTCGCGGTCCCACCTTGCAAGCAAAAGGCCGGCGGCAAGGCCCGATGCAAAACCCAGCACATGGGCAAGCACGTCGGTGTTCTCCCCGCTGAAACCCAGAAATGCCAGCAGCGCCAAACCGCCGGCCACCGGCGTCCAGTTGCGGAGCACCGAAAACTCAAAATGCCGGCGCCGCGCCAGCTGCAATGCGGCAAGCAGGCCGATGCCCGCGAATATTGCGGTGGAAGCGCCAATTGAAGTGTATTCCGGGGACCGCACAAGCGCACTTAGAACATTGCCCGCCGCGCCGGCGGTGATCATTGCAAGCGTGGCAAGGCCAGCACCGGTCACTTGCGACAGGAGCATCAGGAAGACCGTGCCGAATGCAAGATTGCCGAGAAGGTGCGCGCCGCTGGTGTGCAGGCACAACGCCGTGACCGCGCGCCACCACTCGCCCTTCAGCATCAATCCGCCCTGGGCCGCGCCTGCGCCGAGCCAGTCGAACGAAAACGCTTGATGGCGCGCCGCGGCAAAGAAGAACAGCAGCACGACCCAATAAACCATCGCCACCTCGGCGCGGGGCAATGGCGGGCGCAACCATTCTCTCTCAGGCGGGCGCTGGGGGTTCTCGCTGTCATAGGTTGCGAGCTCGGCATTGGCCCTTGCGGCATCCTCTTCCGCTACATACAGGATTGCGAATTTGCCTTCCTGCGCAATCAGCGACTCCATGCCCATGGCCGATAACACCAAGGCATACTGTTCTGCCTGGTGGCGAGCGGGGCAACGCCGGACCTCAGTCAGATCGCCTTGCCCGCCTCGATCCAAACCGGCCACCCTTTCCACGTTCCGTTTGACGTTGGATTCGAGATAGGTTGCCGCGGAAGACTATGCAAGGCCGGTCAGAAATCGGCGTCGCGCATCAGGCGTGTGGTGTTCATGAGCCGCCTGGCAAGGTTCACGGCCAGGTAATGGTGAACCACGGTGGCGGGGTCGTGATCGTCGCCCGACCGGACGAGGCTTTCGGCGTCGATCTTAACCAGCACCGAAGGTTCTTCGGCCAGTACAGTGGCGATGCGCGCCGTGTTGCCATAGAAGGCGATTTCGCCGATAGGGGCGCCGGGCATGAAGCGCGCCACGACGAGCGGGTCGCCGGCGGGCCGCGCCACCTCGGCCCGCATGGAACCTGAGAGCAGCACGAACATCTCCCGCGATTCCGCCCCCTGGTTCAGCAGAACTTCGCCCGTGCTCAATGTCACGCGCTTGAACTTGTCGGCGAATTGGGGCCTCTCGCTGAGCGCCAGGAGATCGTTGAGCAGCATGGAGGCCGTGTCAGGCGCCGAGTCCGGCCTGGTCGACAGAAATTCGGCCTCAAGCGACTGCAGGGCGTCGTCAAGCGTGTCGGTGAACAGCGCCCGGTCCCTGCTGCCTGCGAACTCGCGGTAGCGCGCTTCCTGGTTTCGCGGCAGCCCGCTGAAGATGAGCCGGACACCCGCCGCGCCGCAAATCCGCGACAGCTTGCCCAGGGAATAGGCCGCCGAGGCATCGAGGCCGTGGACGCGGGCGAAATCGATCACCACGAAGCGCAATTCGCCCTGCTGCGACAGCTCGGCCTGGACGCGCTCCACCAGCGCATTGGCGGTGCCGAAGAACAGGAAGCCGCTGAGCTCGAACACCGCGGCCTGGTGGCCGGTCTGCATGAGATAATTGACCTCGGCGTTGCTGCGCTCGACGAGGGAGCGCCGGCTGGCCAGCGTCGAACTGAGCCGCACGACGTTGACGCGCGCGAAGGAAACGATGAACAGCGCCGCCGCCGCCAGGATGCCAATTCCCAGCGCCTCGAAGAAGCCGACCGTGGCGGCCACGACAAGGATCAGCAGCACCAGCAAATAGTCGGTGAGCGAAAACTGCCGGCGCCGGACCCAGAGCCAGGTGATCAGCAGGTCGAGGCCGAGATAGGCAATCACCGCCACGAAGAGGCCCGCCGGCAAGGCCGAGAGCAGGGTGGCGCCGTAGATGAAGATCAGCAGGCAGCCCGCCGCGGCGCTGAGGCCCGGCAGCACGCTGCGCAGCCCCATGCGCTGGCCCAGCAGGGTGTGCGGGATCATCTGGTATCCCGGCATGCCGCCGCCAAGCGCGCCCGCGATGTTGGCGACGCCGGTGGCGCGCAGATCCTTCTCAAGGTCGAGATCGCGGGTAAGCGCAAGCTCGAGGCCCGTGGCGTTGAGCAGCGTGCCCAGAACGGTGAGCAGCGCCACCACCATGATGGTGGGGGCGGCGCGCAGAATGGCCCAGGGGTCGGCGTCGAAAATCAGCGAGGGGGTGAGCACCTGGAGGAAGCCGCCGGTATCGAAGGGGCCGAGCAGCAGGCTGGCATCCTCGGCCTGCTGCAGGTCCATGCCGCTGGCGAAGAGGATGGCATAGAAGCCGGCCAGCGCCAGCGCCAGGACCAGCGGCAGCAGCAGGTCGCTGCGGATCCAGCGCGAAGCCAGGGCGATGCCCCCGCCGATCAGCACCCAGGGCAGCCACAGCTGCAGCGTTGCCGGCTCCAACAGGGGCGCGAGGTTCCAGACATTGATGCGCGTGCCAAGGCCTAGGCCGATGGCTCCGGTCAGCAAGAGATAGCCGGTGGCGGCGAGAAAGCCGCCGATGACCGGATAGGGGATGAAGCGGGCGAGGAAGCCGAGGCGCAGCACACCAAAGCCCCAGGCCACCAGGCCAGAAAAAGCGGCGGTGACGGCGACCAGCATGGCGATGGTGGCCATCAGGCTGTCGCCCTGGTCGGCGGGCCAGGCTTCCGCCATGGCGCTCGCTGAAACGGCCAGGACGATGGCGGTCACGTCCTGCGGATGGCAAATCGTGCCGCGGAAACTGTAGAAGAAGCCGCCAACCCCGCACATCAGCGCAGCGCCCAGCAGTGACAGGCCAAGGCCGGTTTCCAGCAGCGGCGCCAGCGAGCCGCCGTAGATGATCGTCGTGAAGGAGATGACGAAGGAAACGGTGAGGGCCGCCGTGAGAAAAGCCGCCCAGATGCCGCGCAAGGCGGACTTCGCGCCGTCCAAAGTGCCGTCTGTTCCCGTTGCCGCTGTTGTCACCCGTGATTCCCCCGCTCGGTCCCGGAATCGATCAAATCCAAATTGGCGGGGTTTGTCGAGGTTTAGATTCGAACAGGCGGGAGAAGCGGAACAGGACGCGTCATGCAATCGGCAAGTTTGGTTTCAGGATGTCAGGCTGGCGCGTGGCGGCGGGCGATTCGGCAGGATTTCGGATTTATTTTCCTACGCCTGTTGACACGTTCCTATTCTAGGCGTATGTTCCTGTTTCAACTTTAAGGGAACCGCATGGACTGGGACTTGGCCATCACACGCAACAGCAAGGCGCTGAAGGGGATCTTTCAGGTCCTCTTCGCCCTGCTGGGGCTTGATGGCACGGAATCGGCGTCGCGCATTCCAAAGTCCCTGCACAGTGCCGTGCTGGCGGTGCTGCGGCCTGCCGAATCCGCCGTGCGCCGCCTGATTGTCATTGCGGCCAGGGATGTGGTGGTGAAACTCACACCTCTGCGGCCCAGGCCGGAGGGGGCCAAGCCTGTGGTGCCCAAGGGCAAGGGCAGCGGGGGCCTGCGTTCCCCCGCCTTCCCGCTCTTCGATCCACGGAAAAGGTTCAAGATCGCGCGCGGCCCCCGCCGGAAAGGCCCCCGGGTCATGCCGCGCGTCCGTGTCCTGGACTATGATCCCCGGGTGGTGGCC
>CADEEO010000040.1:0-13940 GCA_902826365.1 uncultured Hyphomicrobiales bacterium
CACGGCTGCGAATACATGACCGGCGGCTGCGTGCTGGTTATCGGCGACACGGGGCGGAATTTTGCCGCCGGCATGTCCGGCGGCGTGGCTTACGTTCTCGATGAAGCGGGTGACTTCGCCCAGCGCTGCAATCTGGCGATGGTCGATCTCGCCCCCATTCCTTCCGAGGATGCAACGATTGAACGCCTGCATCATCATGGCGGCGACCTGGAGCATCACGGGCTGGTTGACGTGACGGCGGCCATGGACCGCCACGACGGCGAACGCATCTGGGAACTTCTGTCGCGCCACTACAAGTACACACAGTCGTCACGGGCCAAGGCTATCATCGACAACTGGGCGCAATACCTGCCGAAGTTTGTGAAGATCATGCCGGTTGAATATGCCCGGGCCCTTTCGGAACTGGAAAAGGCGCAGGAAACAAGCGATGGCATGACCATCGGCGTCAAGAGGAGCGCGTAATGGGGAAGGTCACGGGCTTTCTTGAGATCGACCGGCAGGAGCGGAAATACGCGCCCGCCGCCGACCGGGTGCGCCACTATAATGAATTCATCATTCCCTTGTCCGACGAGGGCACGCGCAACCAGGCGGCGCGCTGCATGGATTGCGGCATTCCCTATTGCCACAATGGCTGCCCGGTGAACAACCAGATCCCGGACTGGAATGATCTCGTCTACAACAACCGGTGGGAGGAAGCTTCGCGCAACCTGCATTCCACCAATAACTTCCCGGAATTCACCGGGCGCATCTGCCCGGCGCCATGCGAGGCTTCGTGCACGCTGAACATTGATGACAACCCGGTCACCATCAAATCCATTGAATGCGCCATTGTGGACCGGGCCTGGAGCGAGGGCTGGCTGAGGCCTGAAATTGCCGCCGAGAAGACCGGCAAGAAGGTGGCCATCGTGGGCGGCGGCCCTTCAGGCCTGGCGGCGGCGCAGCAGCTGGCGCGGGCCGGGCACGCGGTTCATCTCTTCGAGAAGAACCGCAAGGTCGGCGGCCTCATGCGCTACGGCATTCCTGATTTCAAAATGGAAAAGCACCACATCGACCGCCGCGTGACGCAGATGGAAGCGGAAGGCGTCACCTTCCATTATGGCGCGCATATCGGCGTCACCCAGGATGCCCGGCAACTGGTCGACAGTTTTGATGCGGTGCTGATGACGGGCGGCGCGGAAATGCCGCGCGACCTTCCTATCCCGGGCCGCGAGCTTTCCGGCATTCATCCCGCCATGGATTTCCTGCCGCAGCAGAACCGCCGTGTCTCAAAGGAATCGCCGCTGGATAACAAGCCCATTCTGGCCGGCGGCAAACATGTGATTGTCATCGGCGGCGGCGATACGGGTTCCGACTGCATCGGCACGTCGCACCGCCAGGGGGCCCTGTCGGTGACCCAGCTTGAAATCATGCCGCGGCCGCCGGAGAAAGAAAACAAGCCGCTGGTCTGGCCCGATTGGCCCTTGAAGTTCCGCACCTCTTCCAGCCAGCAGGAAGGCGCCGAGCGGGATTTCTCGGTGGTCACCAAATCCTTCTCCGGTGAAAACGGCGAGGTGAAGAAGCTGCATTGCGTGCGGGTTGATGGCAAGATGCAGCCTATTGCCGGCACCGAGTTCGAGATCAAGGCTGACCTCGTGCTGCTCGCCATGGGCTTTCTCGGACCGGTGCAGGAGGGCATGCTGGCCTCGCTCGGCGTCAAGCTGGATGGCCGCGGCAATGTGGAGGCGAATGTGATGAACTACAAATCCAGCATCCCCAAGGTCTTCTCTGCCGGCGACATGCGGCGCGGGCAATCGCTGGTGGTATGGGCGATCCGCGAGGGCCGCCAGGCGGCGCGCGCCGTGGATGAATTCCTTATGGGCGAGACGACGCTTCCGCGCTAGTCATGGCGTTGGCTTGACGTAGCTGAAATCATCAAAGCGGCCGGCGGGCGCGGGCTGGGCCTGGCCGAGGATGAAAAGTTTTTCCGCTTCGCTGCCGGGCACGATATCGGAGCGCGAAATCGCCTTGACGATGATGTCTCCAGCCACAACTCTGGCCAGTTCGGAAATCAGTTTTTCATCGGGCTGGAAGGCCACGAAGGATCCGTCGCCATTGTCCTGGCCGAAGAGGGGAACAACGGCAATTTCAGGCGATGGCAGGTCTACTTTTGGAGTAACAGTCGGCGCGGTTTCAATCTGGCCGGTGCCGATAACGCGCTTGATTTCCGCCAGGAGAAGCTGGCCGAAGCGGTTGTTGCCCTGCTTGAAAAAGGCGATGCCATCGCGGGAGCGCAGTTTCCGGACTTCGCCCGTGTCGTCAGGGCCCTTGTCAGTGTATTCGCCGTCGGGCGTCAGAAAGGAGGAGCGCAAATCCACATAGACCTGCCCCTTGCCCAGCACTTCCTGCTTTTGCAGGGCCGCCACAATCTTCATATCGGCCTCATATTTCGCGTCGCCCATGGGCGGAATGGCGACCCAGAACACTTTCAGGCCAGCGGCGTTAAGAACCTCAAGGAGTTCATCAATCCTGGCCGCATAGGCCGCTTTCCATTCCGGCGTGTTGAAGACCAGCCTGAAATCACCTTCACGGATGGCCTGGCGGTCATAGGCGCCGAGGAGAACCACGACGGCATTGAATTCCTTTCCTTCCATGATCTTGGGGAGGCTGGCGGGCCAGTCATAAACTTCCGGGCGGGCAATGCCGGAGGTCTCCTGAAAGCGGTTGACGATTTCAAAGCGGGGTTCGGGTTCGGCCATGCGGCTAAGGCCGGCGCCGAGGCCGCCTGCCAGGGCATCGCCGATGACCAGAATGCGGTAGGTGTCATCAACAGGTTCGGCGATCGCCCCTTCAGTGGACTGCGACCCCATGATGGGCGCGTTCTCAACGGCCTGAGCCTGCAGCAAGGTGCTGGCAAGACACAGACCGAGTGAAGCGATGACAAGGCGTAGCAGCATGCGGCCATCCTAGCCCGCGCTTTGCAGCCGCTCAAGCAGCTTGGCGCTGGGCTTGCCATCGAGCGGCAGGCCAACGCTTTTCTGGTAGGCGATGATGGCCTCATAGGTTCTGGCGCCGAAGCGGCCATCGGCGCCGCCGGTTTCAAAGCCCAGGCGCGACAGGCGCTTCTGCAGGTCCACGCGCTGGGCAAAGCTCAAATCAAAATCGAGATCGGGCCAGGCGCCGACAATGGGCCCGCCTCCGCGTATGCGGTCAGCCAAATGGCCCACGGCGATCGCGTAGGAATGGGAATAGTTATAGTTCATGATGGAGAGGAAATTCCGGGTGACCAGAAAAGCCGGGCCATCAATGCCCTGGGGGATCATCACGAAGGCATCGGCCTGCGGCGCGCTGAACTTGCCCCCGCTTGCTGGCGTTATACCGAGCTTTACCCATTCGGAAACCGGGCGCCATTTGCTGCGGCCGATGAGGGCCTTGTTGAATTTTGCTGGCAGGGTGACTTCCCAGCCCCAGGGCCTGTCGGATTTCCAGCCGGCCTTGGCCAGGTAATTTGCGGTCGAGGCAAGGGCATCTTCTTTTGAACCCCAGATATCCCGCTTGCCGTCCCCGGTCCAATCCACCGCATAGGCCAGGTAGGAGGTGGGGATGAATTGCGTATGGCCCATGGCTGCGGCCCACGAGCCGGTAAAATCCGTGGGCCGCCTGTTGCCACTCTTCAGTATCTTGAAGGCGGCGATGAGTTGCTCGCGGGCATATTGTTTTTTCCGTCCGGCATAGATGAGGGTTGCGAGGGAGCGCATGACGCCCATGGAGCCCTTGTCCTTGCCGAAATTCGATTCCATGCCCCAGATGCCAAGGAGAATGTGCCGGTCAACGCCGTATTTTTTTTCAATGGCCGACAAAAGTGCTGCCTCGCTGCCTTTCATCTGCTGGCCCGTATCGATGCGGATCGGCGTCACTGCCTTGGCAAGATAGGCGGAGGTCGTGGAGGTAAATTCAGGCTGGGTTGCGGCCAGCTTCAGAACGGCGGGATCAGGATCGGTCACCCCGGCAAAGGCTGCGTCAAAAAGGGAGCGGGAAATGCCGGCCGCCTTCACCCTCGGCCAGAGCGACTGGATGAAGCTTTCAAATTTTGCATCCGCCTCGGCCATTGTGGTGAACAATGGCGTGGCAATGAGCAACGTTGCGATAAGTCTTTTCAGCATCTGAACCGTCCCTGATCCAATCTGGCGATTCGCCGCCAGTCCAAGTGTTTAGCAGGGTGGGAGAAAAGCTGCCAAATGCGGCGTGATTCAGGCTGCGTTGCGCCGCAAAAGGTGGTTTTCCCAGGCCAGCGCCGAAGCGACAATGGCATCAAGGTCATTGTATTTGGGCTTCCAGCCCAAAATGGCCTTCACCCGGTCGGCACCGGCGATGATGGCGGCGGGGTCGCCAGCACGCCTCGCAACCCGGTTTGCCTTGACCGGCCCGCCATGGGCCTTTTCAACGGCTCTGATCACTTCAAGAACCGAGTAGCCCGTGCCATAGCCGCAGTTGAAGACGCCGCTTTCGCCGCCGCGGCGGAGATGGGAGAGGGCATCCATGTGGGCGGCGATCAGATCGCTCACATGAATATAATCGCGCAGGCAGGTGCCATCGGGGGTGTCGTAGTCGGCGCCGAAAACATCCATGGAGGGGCGCTGGCCAAGCGCGGTCTGGCAGGCCACCTTTATCAGGTGAGTGGCGCGCGGCGTTGACTGGCCGGAGCGGCCCTTGGGATCGGCGCCCGCCACATTGAAATAGCGGAGCGCCACATAGTTCAAACCATGGGCGGCATGGGTGTCACGCAGCATCCATTCGGTCATAAGCTTGGAGGTGCCATAGGGCGAGATTGGCTGAAGCGCCGCCGTCTCGAACACGGGCTGAGCCGAGGTATTGCCATAAACAGCAGCGGTCGAGGAGAAGATGAAGCGGGGAATTCCGGCCTTCACGGCGCTATCCATCAGGGTCCGCGATTTCACCGTATTGTTAAGATAGTAACCCAGGGGATCACTGACGGAATCCGGCACAACGATTGAACCGGCAAAATGAACGACGGCATCAAACTTGTGTTCCGCCATCAGGCGGGCGAGGAATTCCGCATCGCCAATGTCGCCTTCGACCAGTTTCGCTTGGGGGGCAACGGCCCACCAAAAACCGGTTGTAAGATTGTCGAGCACCACGACATCTTCGCCCGCGTCCACGAGAGCTAAAACCATGTGGCTGCCGATGTAGCCGGCGCCGCCCGTCACCAAAACTGTCACGATCAAATATCCCTTTACTTGCCGCATCCTATGCTAGATTGAATTTTACGAAAACTGTACTGCCACCCGCCGCCCCTTCAATTTTTGGTTAAGAGCACGTTAACATGCAACGCCCGATAAAAAAGGCAATCTTCCCCGTCGCCGGACTGGGCACACGCTTCCTGCCCGCCACCAAGGCCATGCCCAAGGAGATGCTTACCGTCGTTGACCGGCCGCTCATCCAGATTGCCGTGGACGAGGCCCGGGAAGCGGGCATTGAACATTTCATCTTTGTCACAGGGCGCAACAAAAGCGTAATCGAAGACCATTTCGACAAGCAGTATGAACTGGAATCGACGCTGCGCAAACGCGGCAAGTCGGTGGAGCTTGACGTCCTCGAACAGGATTTGCCGGCGGCGGGGCAAACCAGTTTTACCCGCCAGCAGGAGCCGCTGGGCCTGGGCCACGCCATCTGGTGCGCGCGCAACATGGTGGGCGATGAGCCCTTCGCGGTTTTGCTGCCGGACATGGTGATGCATGCGAAGCCTGGATGCCTCAGCCAGATGATTGCCACCTACAATGAACGCGGCGGCGGAAATGTCATCGCGGTTGAAAAGGTGGGCCTCGACCAGGTCCACCGTTACGGCGTGGTGGGGGCCAAGGATTGGCGCGGCAATGGCTTCACCATTGACAAGATGGTGGAAAAGCCGCGTGCCGAGGATGCGCCTTCTAACCTGATCATTTCCGGGCGCTACATCCTGCAGCCCCAGGTCTTTGATGAAATTTCAGCCCAGACCCCGGGGGCCGGCGGTGAAATTCAGATAACTGACGCCATGATCCGGCTGATGGGACGGCAACCCTTCCACGGCCTGGTGTATGAAGGTACGACCTATGACTGCGGCGACAAGCTGGGCTTTCTGGCGGCCAACGTTGCCTATGGCCTGGAGCGCGATGATCTGGGCCCGGGGTTTCGCACAGTGCTGCAAAAAATCATTGCCGACCACGGCGGCCATGTGACCTGGAAGGCGGAGCGACGACGCTAGCGGCGCAGCACAATGCCGGTCATGAGGCGCTGCTCGTTGTAGTTTCCGCCTGACGCAGCCGCGTCCAGCCACGTGCCATCATAGCCTGCGGTCCAGGCCAGATTTGGATTGAGCTGCCATTCGACGCCAATGCTTGTTGAGAACGTCGTGTCGGTGCCACCGGAAAACTTTTCAAACTCCACGCCAAAGCCGCCGAGCAGCGTTACGTTCTCGCGCAATTCATGAGCGGCATCGATGCGGCCCGACCAGGTTTTGGTTCCCGAAGAGGTAGCCGAGGAGGATTCGTCCAGGCTTGTTGCAAGCGTCATCACCACGGAGGTTAAATCCGTCGGGCTCCAGGTGAGATTGCCATTGATGCCGACCGCATCGATGGTGTCCAAGGCGGAATCTTCATAATCACGCACGGCATAGACCAGCGCCATCTCACCCAGCCACAAGGGCCCTTGGTCAATTGCCACGCCCAGGCTTGCTGTTATCCCTTGCGAGTCGCGGCGCAGGCCGTTGCGATCGGACTTCTCGTCATGAAAACGCGGCGCATAGGCAAGCTCGACGAAGGGCTTCAGGACCGGTGGATCCGTGTAGGAAAGCCTGAGGGCAAGGGAGGGCGTGTAGTTGTCGCGGTCGGAATTGTCTTCGGTGCCGCCGCCGGACAGGTCCACGTCTTCAAATATCTGCCGTTCGATGCCCAGCTTTACCCGGCCCTCAAGCCCGCCAAAATCGTGAATGATGGCGGCATTCGCCGCCAGCGTGTGGTCGGTCCTATTGCCAATGGCCGTATCCGGCACTTCGCTATCAGCCGAACTTTCCTGGCCAAGCACATAGCTTGCATCAAACTCGGCGCGCGTGGTGTGGCGGATGTCCAGCCGGAATGCGCTGCTGGCTTCAATTTCCATGGAATCGTAGTCTTCGTTCTCGAAGTACGCCACGAAATCGCCTGCGGCCTGGCCAGTCCAGGAGTGGCGAACCCAGTCGCTTTCGAAGCGCAGGGAAGGCATCACCGACAGGCCAAAATCAGACTTGGCATTGCTGGCGGAGCTTGCAACATTGCTGGTGTAAACTGTTCCCACTTCCAGCGAGGGAAAAAGAACTATTCCGCCAAGATCCATGCCCAGGGCGGCGTAGGGATCGGCTATTGGCCGCATCGCTTTGAGCGGCGCCTGCTCTTCTTCAGGCGCTATCGTGAGCGACGGAACGATTGCCGGCTCTTCCACCAGCTCAATCTGTGTCTCGTCTTCGGCAATCATCGGGTGGAGCAAACCCGTGGTTTCGCTATGTGCGGGAGCGGCTGCGCCACAATAGCCTGCCACAATGCAAATAGACACCAGCCGCAGACCCAAACCCACGTCCCCATTCTCCTCAGGCCGGGGAACGTAGCGAAGTTTTGTTAATGGCGAGTTGACGTGGCTTAAGCTTCCGCGACCCGCAGTTTCATGCCCTCGACGGCTGTCACCTTCACTGTGGCGCCCCTGGCAAGGTCCGGCCCCAGCACATCCCAGCGGGTTCCCTCAATGTCGAGCTTGCCCTTGCCGTTGACGATGGGCTCCGACAGCACAAAGGACTTCCCGACAAAGGCATAGATGCGCTGGTTGAGGTGGGGCTGATCGCTTGTGGGCAGGTGGGCCCGCGAATACCAGGGCCGGGCAAGATAGACATAGATCACCGCGAAGACCGCAAACAATAGGGCTTCAACCTGCCATGGCAAAGCCATGAAATAGGCAATGACGCCCACCGAGGCCGCCGCAAGGGCCAGCCAGATCAGGAATACGCCCGGCGCCACGAGCTCCATGAATAGAAGGATTGCAGCAGCAATCCACCAAAACCAGTTGCCTAAATAGGGGACCAATTCTTTCACAATTCATGACCTCAATAAGTTGGAAGTGAGCCAGGGGAAGATCATTTGCCTTGACGCTTGTTGGCGTTGCCGTCTGCCGAACTGTTGCCAAAGGCTTCCTTGGCGATCTCCGCAATGCCGGCGACCGAACCGAGAATGGACGTTGTATCAAGCGGCAGCATGAGAATTTTCTGGTTAGGCGAATAGGCCAGCGCTTCAATCGCCTTCACATAATTGTTGGCTACAAAATAGTTGATGGCCTGGACGTTGCCATTGGCGATGGCGGCACTCACCAGTTCAGTTGCCTTGGCCTCAGCCTCGGCGGCGCGTTCGCGGGCCTCTGCATCCCGGTAGGCCGCTTCCCTGCGGCCTTCGGCCTGCAAGACAACCGATTGCTTTTCGCCCTCGGCCCTCAGAATAGCGGCCTGACGCATTCCTTCTGCTTCCAGGATGGAGGCGCGCTTTTCGCGCTCGGCTTTCATCTGGCGGCCCATGGAATCCACGAGATCGCGCGGCGGATTGATGTCCTTGATCTCGATGCGGGTCATCTTCACGCCCCAGGGATTGGTGGCCTGGTCAACCACGCCCAAGAGCTTGTGGTTGATGTCGTCGCGCTGCGACAGGAGGCTGTCGAGCTCCATGGAGCCCATGACGGTGCGGATATTGGTCATCACCATGTTGATGATGGCGTTCTCCAGGTTGGTCACCTCATAGGTGGCCCTGGGGGCATCCATGACCTGATAGAAGGCCACGCCGTCCACGGTCACCATGGCGTTGTCCTTGGTAATCACTTCCTGGCTCGGCACCTGGATCACCTGCTCCATCATGTTCATCTTTGCGCCGATGCGGTCAATGAAGGGAACAATCAGGCCAAGGCCGGGATCAAGGGTGCGGATATAGCGGCCAAATCTCTCAACCGTGTAATTATAGCCCTGCGGCACCATGCGGATGGCGCGCAGGAGGTAGAACACAACGACGGCGAGGATTACCAAAACAAATATGCCGGGGCCTTCAAACATCGTCAGTCTCCTTCAGGTTCTAGCGACCACCCCATAGATAGGAATTCATTCTGTAACTTGCAAGGTTTTTATTGCCTTCAATAGGCATAATCGCGAAAAACCCGCTCAATATTGCCTTTCCACGCGCCATGGTAAAGATCGAGCAAATTTTCTGCGGCGGTTTTGCCGGTCGCCACGGTCTCATCAAGGACATCGAGGAACGAGGCCTCGGTCTTGCCTTTGCAGCCCTGCTGGTTGCGCTGCTCCAGCCCGGCGCGGGAGAGCTTCAGAATGTCCTTCGCAACATCCTGAACCGTCCGCCCACGGATCATTGCCTTCAGGCCCTGGCGGGGAACTGCATCGCGCAGGGCCTGGCGCTCTGCGGCAGTCCAGTCCTTCACCAGGTCCCAGGCCGCATCGAGCGGGCCATTCTCATAGAGCAGGCCGGTCCACAGGGCCGGCAAGGCGCAGAGCCTGCGCCACGGGCCTGAATCGGTGCCGCGCATTTCCATGTACTGCTTCAGGCGCACTTCCGGGAAAATCGTGGTGATGTGATCGGCCCAGTCCTTGGACACGGGCTTTTCGCCGGGCAGTTGCGGCAGCTTCCCGTCGAGGAATTTGCGGAAGCTTTCGCCCGCCGTATTGATATATTTTCCCTGACGCATGACAAAATACATGGGCACATCGAGGGCGTAATCCACGTAGCGTTCAAAGCTCATGCCCGGCTCGAAGGCAAAGGGCAGCATGCCGGAGCGGGCCTTGTCGGTGTCGGTCCACACTTCCGAACGGAAGGAGAGGAAACCATTGGGCTTGCCTTCGAGGAAGGGCGAGTTGGCAAACAGAGCCGTGGCGACGGGCTGCAGGGCCAAGGAAACGCGAAGCTTCTTCACCATGTCGGCTTCCGAGGCGAAATCCAGATTGACCTGCACGGTGCAGGTCCTGAACATCATGTCACGGCCATAGCGGCCAACCTTGTCCATGTAAGGCGCCATGATTTTGTAACGGCCCTTGGGCATCACCGGCGTTTCGGCCCTCGTCCAGGTTGGCGAAGCGCCAAGGCCCAGAAATCCGATGCCCAGGGCATCGCCGATTTCCCTGACCTGGACCAAATGCTCATGCACTTCTTCGCAGGTGTCGTGGATTGTTCTGAGGGGGGCGCCAGAAAGTTCAAACTGGCCGCCGGGTTCGAGCGAGACATTGCCCATGCCATGGGGATCGCTCAGGGCGATGATGTTGTCATTCTCATAAACGCCTTGCCAACCGAAGCGGTCACGCAGGCCTTCGAGAAGGGCGCGGATGGAACGGGCACCTTCGTAGGGCACGGGTTTCAGCGTGTCGGTGAGGAAGGGAAATTTTTCGTGCTCGGTGCCGATGCGCCAATCTGCCTTTGGCTTCGATCCCCTGCTCAAGGCCCCGATGAGCTGGGCCTTGTTTTCAATCGGCTCGCGCGCTTCCTGGCTATCGGGACTTGGTCCGCTCACTGTATCATTCCTTGTTGCCGTTTTGCCTTGGATTTAGGCGGTGAGGCAGGTTCCGGCAAGTCAAAGATTAAACGTCAATCCATCAGGAATTGTCATGGGTTCCCCAATCGCCGGCCAAGGCCTGCACAAGGGTCAGGGCCGCAATGGCCGCCGTATCGGCGCGCATGATGCGCGGGCCCAGGGAGATGGGAATGACAAAGGGATGTGATTTCAGCAGGGCCTTTTCCTCGCCGGTAAAGCCGCCTTCGGGGCCTATCAGTACGGCGGTAGGCACCCGCAACGCTTTCAGGCTTTCAAGGGGATTGTGGTCGACCATGGTTTCATCGCAGTAGACCAGTGACCTGCCCTTCTCCCAGGCGCCCAGAACCTTTTCCAGCTTTTGCGGCTCCAGCACTTCAGGAACATGAACCAGGTTGCACTGCTCGGCGGCCTCAACCACGTTGGCACGCATGCGGTCAAGATTGACGCGCTCGGCCACGGTGCGGCTGGTCATGACGGGACGCAAACGGCGCACGCCAAGTTCCGTGGCCTTTTGCACCACGTAATCCAGGCGCGCGTGCTTGAGGGGTGCGAATATGTAGTCGACATCGGGCGGCAGTTTCGCCTCGGCGACGCGCCGCTCGCAGCGGATAGACACGGTTTTCTTGCTGACAGTTGCCAGATAGGCCAGCCATTCGCCATCCCGGCCATTGAAGGCGCGCACCGCATCACCCGAAGACAGCCGCAGCACGCCGGTCAGATAATGCCCCTGTTCGCGGCTGAGGATGATTTCGCCCCCGGCCGAGAGGGTTTCTTCAAGGTGAAGGCGGGGTGTGGTTTTCATAATCGCCCTGATGTAACACGGGCCCCATGACGGAGACCAGCCATCACATTGCCGATGCGGGCCGCGATAATTGGGTGGAGCGCCTGTTGCCTCTGGCCGCGCAGCCCTATGCCCAGCTCATGCGGCTGGACCGACCCATCGGCTGGTGGCTTTTGCTGCTGCCCTGTTGGTGGGGATTATTCCTGGCGCAGGTTTCTAAAGGAGGCGGTCTGCCAAACCTCTGGTTCGCCTTCCTGTTCCTGGTGGGGGCCATCGTCATGCGCGGCGCCGGCTGCACGCTCAATGATATTGTCGATCGCGATTATGACGGGCGCGTCGCGCGCACGAAGGGCAGGCCCATTCCTTCGGGCCGGGTGAGCGTGAAACAGGCTTTCATCTTTCTCTTCGTCCAGTGCCTGCTTGGCCTTATGGTTCTGCTGCAGTTCAACTTTCATACCATTCTGTTGGCCAGCGCCTCACTGCTGATCGTTGCGATCTATCCCTTTATGAAGCGCGTCACCAACTGGCCGCAATTGGTTCTCGGCCTTGCCTTCAACTGGGGAGCGCTGGTGGGTTGGAGCGCCGCTCAAGGTTCGCTGTCCTGGCTGCCGGTTCTGATCTATCTCGGCGGGATTTTCTGGACGCTGGCCTATGACACGATCTACGCGCATCAGGACCGGGAAGACGATGTGCTGATCGGGGTGAAATCGACAGCCCTGCATTTCGGCGAAAACACCAGGGGCTGGCTTGGCGGCTTCTTTGCCCTCACGCTCATTTCGATAGACGCCGCGTTTTGGCTTGCGGGAGCATCTTACATTGCCCATATGGGAGTGGCGTTTGCCGCCCTTCATGCCGGGTGGCAGATCAAACGATTTGAAACAAACAATTCCGCCCTGTGCCTCCGCCTGTTCAAATCCAACCGCGATTTTGGACTTATCATTGCTATATTCCTTCTTCTGGATTGCCTCATCCTATGACTGACAATCTCCTCACTCTCGCCGAAGATGTTCTATCGCGCGCCCGGAGACTTGGCGCCGATTCCGGCGATGCCCTTGCGGTTGACGCGCAGGGCTCCGACATTGAAATGCGCCAAGGCGAAATTGAAAAACTTGAACGCACGGAATCGCGCGGCGTGGGCTTGCGGGTTTTTGTCGGCCACTCCTCGGCGCTGATCTCGGGAAGCGTTTTTACATCTGAGTCACTTAACCGCCTGGCTGAAACGGCGGTTGCCATGGCGCGGGCCACGCCGCCTGATCCACTTGCCGGGCTTGCCGCACCGGAACTCCTTGCACGAAGCCTGCCGCAGCTTGATTTGGTGTCCGCCTACCTGCCGGAGTCCGAGGAACTCAAAGCTCTTGCGCTGGCAGTTGAGGGCGCTGCGCTGGCGGTGCCGGGCGTGAGCAAATCGGGAGGGGCGAGTGCTTCCGCCTCCCGGCGGAAAATTGCCCTGGTGACGAGCGCCGGATTTGGCCAGGCCTATCAGCGCACCGGCGTATCGCTGAGCGTATCGGCAATCGCCGGTGAAGGTACGGGGATGGAGCGCGACTATGATTATTCCGCCGCCTGCCATTTTGCGGATTTGAAGACGCCGCAGGAAGTCGGAAAAAGCGCCGGCGAGCGGGCGGTCAAGCGGCTCAACGCCAGGAAGATCGCTTCGCAGGCGGTCACCGTGATCTATGACAGGCGGGTCGCCTCAAGCCTGCTTGGGCATTTGTCTTCGGCCATCAATGGCGCGGCAATCGCCCGGGGCACGAGCTTTTTGAAGAGCAAGATGGGCCAGCAGATTTTCGCAAAGGGCATTTCCGTTGTTGACGATCCCCTGCGCCAGCGCGGGCTGGCGTCGCGGCCCTTCGATGGCGAGGGGCTTTCGTCCAGCAAGCGAGAATTGATTGCGGATGGCATTCTCACGGGATGGGTGCTTGACCTGCGTTCGGCGCGGCAGCTTGGACTTGCCCCCACGGGCAATGGTTCGCGGGGACTCGGCGGCCCGCCCGGCCCTTCCACTTCAAACCTTCATCTGGAAGCAGGGCAACTGAGCCCTGAGCAGATGATCGGCTCGCTCAAACAGGGGCTCTATATTACCGAGCTTATTGGCAACAGCGTCAACATGGTGACCGGCGATTACAGCCGCGGCGCTTCCGGGTTCTGGATAGAAAATGGAGAACTGGCCTTTCCGGTCAGCGAAATAACCATTGCCGGAAATTTAAGCGACATGTTCATGACGCTGGAACCGGCCAATGATCTTGTTTTCAAATCCTCCACAAACGCGCCGGCCTGCCGGGTTGAAGGATTGACCATTGCCGGCACCTGAGCTAGGAGCGAAACCATGAAGAAACCTGAGAAGAAATCCGCGCCTGCGAAACAACTGGTTCATCTCGTCTTTGGCGGCGAGCTCCACGATGTCAAGAATGTTGATTTCAAAGATCTCTCGAAGCTGGATGTGGTCGGGTTTTTTCCGAACTACGCGGAGGCCCACAAGGCCTGGCTTGGCAAGGCGCGGGAGACCATCGACAACGCCCAGATGCGCTACTTCATCGTGCATCTGCACCGCCTGCTTGACCCCGCAACGGACAAAGCTGCGCGGAAGAAG
>CADEEO010000040.1:14040-19577 GCA_902826365.1 uncultured Hyphomicrobiales bacterium
TCGCCTGGATGCAGTCCTGCTTCATCTGCCTCACCAGTTCGTCAACCGAATTAAATTTCTGGTCGGGGCGGATGAGATCGATGAATTCCACCAGCAGGGTCCGCCCATAGAGATCCTCGTCCATGTCGAAGAGGTGTACTTCAAGAAACGTCCGGTTTGTTTCAAAGGTCGGGCGATTGCCGAAATACCCCGCTCCGCCCCAAGCCCTTGAATTTTTCCTCGCGCCATCGCGCACGCGGACCGTATAGATACCGCGAATGGGTTCGGCGCCTTCTTCCAGCGTGATGTTTGCCGTTGGAAAACCAATGGCGCGGCCACGCTGATCACCCCTCACAACCTCGCCCATTACTGTCCAATGGTAACCAAGCTCGCGGGCAGCGGCGGCCATGTGACCACGGCGCAGGGCGGAGCGGATTGAACTCGATGAAAACGGTGAATGGCTGTCGCCCTCGTCAGCCACCTGGTCAACAACGGTGACATCGAATCTAAATTGCTGGCCAAGCTCCTTGAGAACCGACGGATTGCCCTTGCGGCCACGGCCAAAATGAAAATCGTAGCCGGTGACGACATGGGCGGCTTTTATCTTATCAACCACATATTGCCGGATGAAATCCTGCGGCTCCAGCATGGAAAGCGCCTTGTCAAAATTCAGGCTCAAGACAAATGAAGCGCCAAGGGCTGCGGCCAGGCGGGCTTTCAGGGGAAGCGGCGTCAGGCGGAACACAGGTTCATCGGGTTTGAAAAAACTCCGGGGATGGGGTTCGAAGGTTACGATGCCCCAGGATTTTCCCTGGCGTTCGGCCTCTTCCCTGGCAATGAGAAGCAGTTCCTGATGGCCGCGATGCAGGCCATCAAAGTTTCCGATCGCCACCACGGCATGATGAAATTCCAGGGGAACGGGCTCATGGGCCCCAAGCAAACGCATTCATTCTCACTTCAGCCACGCGACGGCACAAATACCGTTGCTTCGCCTTCAACCACAATCTTGCCGTTCACTTCGCAATGGCAGGCAAACTGGGCGCGGCGCTTAGCCATATCAAGACTTGCCACGCGGGCCAAGGCCTTCACCGTGTCGCCAATGCGGACGGGGGCGAGGAACCGCAGGTTTTGCGACAAGTAGATGCAGCCGGGGCCGGGAAGCCTGGTGCCGAGAACGGTTGATATGAAACTGGCGGTCAGCATGCCATGGGCAATGCGGGATCTAAAAAAAGTGCCGGAGGCATATTCTTCATCCATGTGGACCGGATTGTAGTCGCCGGAGACATCGGCAAAACTCTTGATATCGCCTTCGGACACGGTTTTCTCGTGGCTGGCCTCCATGCCAAGCTCCAGGTCTTCAAAGAAATAGGATGACATTGTGTCAGCCCCGTTGCCATTGTTGCGCTGCAGCATCCTAGATTATGCGGCACTGCAACACAATCGCGACTTATGGCCTATTCCCACACCAGGTGGTGAAGGATTTTAACGATTTTGGCATGGGGAACCTTGACTTGGACACGGGCAAGGGTGGCCTCCAGGCCGTCAGAGGCATCGGTTACCCCATCGGCAATCAGGACGGCCTTTATGCCAAAATCGGCGGCTCCCTTGATGTCGGTTTCGGGGCCATCGCCGATGGCCAGAACCTTCGATTTTTCGATTTCCCGCCCGGAAATGATGCCGGCGATTTGCAGCGCCAAATTATAGATGGGTTCATAGGGCTTGCCCGCCATCAAGACCGCGCCGCCCATGCCGGAATATTTTTCCGCCAGGGATCCGGCGCAATACATCAGGCGATCACCCTTGCGCACGATCTTGTCGGGGTTGGCGCAAATCATCGGGAGCTTCAATTCCTTCATGCGCGACAGCAGGCCGCCGTAATCGTCAGGGGTTTCCACATCGTCATTCACAAGTCCCGTGCACAGCACCGCATGCGCTTCGCCCAAGGGAACCTCTTTCACCATTTGCCCTTCAAACAGGGAAAGGTCACGGGCCGGGCCGAGGTAATAAGCCTTGCCCTTCGCATGATCCTTGAGCAGGGTTTGCGTAACGTCGCCTGAGGTCACAACCCGGTCATAGCTTTCCGGTGGAATCTTGAGATGATTGAGGTGCCGAACCACATCCTGCGAGACGCGCGGCGCGTTGGTGACCAGAATGACAATGCCGCCCTGTTTCCGGTGCTGGGATAATGCATGGACCGCGGCTTCGTAGCCCTTGAGGCCATTGTGAACCACGCCCCAAATATCGCAAAGCCAGACCGGATAGTCAGCAGACAGGCTTTTCATCAGGCTTATGCGGCCACGCTGAGGTCATTGGCGGCATTCATGCCGGCATTGATTTTGACCCGGCGCGGCGGGGCAAAGAAATGGCCGGCCACGAGGCGGGCGATCTGCGACGCGGTGGCGGCCTGGGCGGAGTTTTCCACGTTCGTCATCAGCAACTGGAACTGCATGCCGCGCGCCACCTGCACGAAATCAAGCCAGCTTTGCGTGGTGGCAAAGCCGGGTTCGATGGAGCGCGCTTCAACGCCAATGAATTTCACGCCGAGATGGCGGAGCGCCGGCAGATCAAGGCCGGCGATTGAGGCTTCGGTCAGGGCCAGGGTGGCGCCCATGCGGGCGATGGCCGCAAGGCCGGAAATGCCGGCTTCATTCAAGCCGGCCAAGGATTCATGGGTGAGTTCAAAAACCACGCCTTGCGCCACGTTGTCGGCTTCCGACAGCATTTGCGTCACCATGGCGATGGTGTGCCCGCTCACGAGGGTTGCCGCCCCCATGGGAATGAACATGCGCATGGCGGGATGCTTGGCGCGCAGGCGGCGCAGCAGGGGAATGGCCTGATTGATGACGTGAACGTCGAGCGTTGGGCGCAGTTCGCCGCGATCGGCATTCACGGTCAATTTTGAGTAATCGATTTCAATGCCGTTGGCGGCGGTGATGCTGAAGCGCACGCGGTAGTGGGCAGTGCGGTTGGTTGTCAGGTCAATGATGGGTTCCAGCAGGAAATTGAAATGCTCACGGGCGGGCGCACCCTGCAGCGTGACCGGGAACTCAACCGGGGCCGGTTGCTGCTGCATCTGCTGTTGCAGCAGGCGGGCGTTGGCGGCGTCCGCCGCATAGCGTTCGGCCAATTCATTGAACTGGGCCCGCATGGCCGCCATTTCTTCCTGGATTTCCTTTTCGGAAAGCCCCATGCGGCGTTTCAGGTCGGCAATCTCGTTTTCAAAGAGCTTGGCGGTGACGAAAGACTTGTTGTATTTTTCATCCGCCGTGCGGCGTTCGCGGGCCAGGCTGCGGATGGCGTCCTGAAGGGTGAGGCCGCGGGCCCAGCCCAGGCCAATGACGAAGAGCTGGCCGATGGCGAGAAGAAAAATGGCCGCGACAACGGCCTGGGCCTGCTGGGTCTTTGCCACCAAAACAAAAATCCCGCATGCAACCGCAAAGCAGGAAAACACTGCAAGAACCAGAACGCTTGGCCAACCACGCAATTGCTTGTTACCGTTAATTATCCCCGTTAACCTGAATCATTAGGGCCAAAAACAAAATGAGTCCATGGCCCTAAGATTCGACAAATGGCAACGTGGTTAATCAGGCGACGGATTTCAGAACTTTCGGCATCTTGTCGCTGAAAATTTCATCAATCTGGTTTTCCGTGATCATCAGCGGCGGCGACAGCGCAATCGTGTCGGCGGTGATGCGGATCAGGAAGCCAAAATCATGGAAGGCGTTTTCCATGGCCTTGTAGGCGCGAAGCCCCGGCGAGCCTTCGACCGCCTTGAGATCAAAGGCAGCCACAAGGCCAAGGGTCCGGATGTCCTCGATCATCGGATTGCCCTTGAGGGACATGGCCGCATCGGCCCAGACGCCTTCAAGCTTCTTGGCATTCTCGAAAAGCTTTTCATCGCGGTAGAGGTCCATGGTGGCAACACCGGCCGCCGCCGCGATTGGGTGGCCCGAATAGGTATAGCCATGGAACAGCTCGATGGCGTGGTCCGGCCCGTTCATGAAGGCATCATAGATGCCCTGGCGCACCATGACGCCGCCCATGGGCACGGTGCCGGAAGTGACACCCTTGGCGAAAGTGATCATGTCGGGGATGACGCCAAAACGCTCTGCGGCAAAGGCATGGCCCAGGCGGCCAAAACCGGTGATGACTTCATCGAATATGAGCAGGATGCCATGCTTGTCGCAGATTTCGCGCAGGCGCTTGAGATAGCCCTTGGGCGGCGGCAGAACGCCGGTCGATCCCGCCATGGGTTCAACGATGACGGCGGCAATGGTTGAAGCGTCATGCAGGGCCACGAGGCGTTCCAGCTCGTCGGCATAATGCATGCCGTAATCGGGTTCGCCCTTGGTGTAGGCCTGTTCCTTGCGGTTATAGGTGTGGGGAATGTGGTCAACGCCGGCCAGCATGGTACCGAACATCTTGCGGTTGCCCACCATGCCGCCCACGGAAATGCCGCCGAAGTTCACGCCGTGATAGCCGCGTTCGCGGCCGATCAGGCGGGTGCGGCTGGCCTGGCCTTTGACGCGCTGATAGGCCAGCGCAATCTTCAGGGCCGAGTCGGCTGCTTCCGAACCGGAATTGCAGAAGAAGGCATAGTTCAAATCGCCGGGCGCCATGGTGGCCAGGCGCGAGGCGAGTTCAAACACCTTGGGATGGCCGTACTGGAAGGTTGGCGCGAAATCGAGCTCAGCCGCTGATTTCTGGATTGCCGCCACGATGGGATCCCTGCAATGGCCGGCATTTGAACACCAGAGGCCGGCACTGCCATCGAGAATGGCGCGGCCCGACATGTCATAATAATGCATGTCCTTGGCACGGGCGATCATCCGCGGACGCTGCTTGAAGGCCCGGTTGGGGGTGAAGCCCATCCAGAAAGGTTCAAGATTGTTGGGCGAGGCCTCCCAGGTTTTGGCGTTGCTATGGATCTGCGGCTTGTTCATTGAAAAGACTCCGGCTGATATTTTCAGCCAAACTAGCAGAACTCCACCCCTTAGGGAAACAACCAGACTCAATCATTGCCCCACGCCAGATTTGACAAAAAAGCACCACAATGGATGGCCATCGTGAAAGGAGAGGGGCGACACTCAGGGAATTTTCATGTCATCAGTTTCGAATATCATCGCCGGAGGGCTGATCGGCCTCGGCGTGGCCTGCGGCGGCTTTCTTGCCGGGGAATCACTGGTTAAAAGCCGGCTGGGCTTCCGCACCGTCACGGTCAAGGGCTTGGCGGAGCGTGAGGTGAAGGCCAATCTTGGCTTCTGGCCGGTGCGCTTTGTGGCCACCGGGCCCACGCTTGAAGCGGCGCGTTCTTCCCTTGAAGTTTCGCAGGCGGCGGTGAAGGCCTTCCTCATGTCGCATGGCTTCACCGAGCAGGACATGCAGGTGCAGAACATCCAGGTTGAGGACCGGCTGGCCGGTTACAACAACCAGGGGGTAGCTCCCGAAATCCGCTTCGTTCTCACCGAGGACATCCTGGTCAAATCATCGGAGGTGCAAAAACTCGCCGATGCTTCGCGGATGATCGGCGACCTGCTGAAATCCGGCGTGGTGTTTTC
>CADEEO010000040.1:19677-22989 GCA_902826365.1 uncultured Hyphomicrobiales bacterium
GCTTCCCAAATGGGGTCAACCGAGAGGGGCAGGCCGGACAGATGGCGCAACTGGCCGCGGGTCAGGCCAATGTCTTTCAATTGGAAATCGTCGAGGCCCTGGAGTTTGAGGAGTTGTTTCCGGCAGCGCCAGTTGCGGACGAGCTGGCGCAGGGTTGAAAAGCTGAAGGCGCTTAACCGGGACCGGGCTTCGTGGGCTACATATTCGCGCATGGCAATCTCCTCGTAAATCCTTTCAAATTGTATCGATTGTACCTATATAATCGTGATTTCTGTTGAAAAATCAATTGACGTATAGATACAATAAGTTTATTGTACCTGTCAAAGAGGATATTGTATCCATGACAATTTGGACTCCACAGCTCACCCAAGGCAAACCAATTTACCTCGCGATTGCCGATGCGATGGCGGGCGACATCATGTCCGGCAAGCTGAATGTCGGGGATAAATTGCCGCCGCACCGGGATTTGGCCTGGCGGCTCAAGGTGACGGTTGGCACGGTGACGCGGGCCTACCGCGAAGCGGAAATCCGTGGGCTGCTGTCCGGCGAAGTGGGCCGGGGAAGTTATGTGCGCGAGATTGCCGGCTCCACGGCTTTGCCTGCACGGACCCAAACAACATCACAACTGGCCGATCTCAGCGATGCGGCGCCGCCACCGGTTTATTCGGAGGATGAGTTCGATGCGGCGCTGGCCCATGTGATGCGCGAACCCTCACGACTGGCGCTGCTGGATTACATGCCGCCGGAAGGCCATGCGCATTACCGCGCCATGGGGGCCAAATGGCTGGCGCGCAGCGGCATAGAGATTTCAGAAGCAAATGTCATCGTCACGTCCGGCGCCCATCTCGGCGTCATGGCCTGCCTTTCGGTATTGGCGCAACCCGGCGACGCCGTGATGGCGGAAAGCCTCAATTATGCCTCGCTTGGCTCATTGATCTCCGGCCTCAACCTGAAGCCCGTGCCGATTGCCATGAATGCGGCGGGGCTTGATCTCGAAGATATTGAGCGCGCCTGCAAAACCGGTGAGTCCAAAATTCTCTATCTCGTTCCCACCCTGCAAAATCCTACCACGCTCACCATGCCGCGCGAGCGCCGGGATGCGGTTGTCGACATTGCGCGGCGTTACAATCTCACCATTGTCGAGGATGATATTTTCCGGCTGCTCGATGACCGGGTGCAGCCGCCGACATTCTACAGCCTTGCGCCGGAGCGCACCTATCACATCACCAGCCTGTCAAAGACCCTGGCGCCGGGCCTTCGCATCGGTTTCGTCGCAACGCCGCCGGGCCGCGCGCAATTCCTGCGCCTGCGGCAACGCGCTGCCGGAGCCCGTGTCACCGGGCTTACGGCGGAGGTTGCGCGCTATTGGCTGGAGACGGATATAGCCGAACACCTGATGGGGCGGGTCATTGCGGAGATGGCAATCCGGCGCAAGGCTTTCTGCGAGGTGTTTTCCCAGCACACGTTTAGCTGCGAGCCTGGCGCACCCTATGGCTGGCTCGCCCTTCCCGAGCACTGGAGTCCGCTGCGCTTTGCGTCAGCGGCGCTCGCGCTTAATATCAAAGTCACGCCCGGACCTGCCTTTTCTTTCGGGCCACAGGCGAAAGATCATGCGGTGCGCATCTCGTTTGGCCAGCCGGCAACGGCGCAAGATTTGAAAAATGCCTTGCTGAAAATCCGCGACCTGATGGAGCAGGATCCGGAGGATGACTTCACGCCTGTCGCCTAATAAAGTTCGCCGCCCAGCATTTTGGAAATTTCGTCGCGGATATCCATGAGAATGGCGTCGGCCATGGCGGCCTGGCCTTCGGCGTTGGGATGCATGGCGCCGGTGGTTTCGGAAAAAATCTGGCTCGAGGCCTTTTCGTCAACCTTGCCGGCCTTGTCCATCACCTTCTGGTTCACGATCATATAGGCATCATTGAAGGTGCGGACCCAGCGCTGGCGCAGCGCATAGGGATAATTCTGGGTGACAGGATTGTAAGGCCGCCATTCCCTGGCCTTTCCGGACCAGGAGGACTGGCAGGTTTGCGTGGGCCTGTCGGCCTTGCCCCAGCAGGGGATCATCAGCACCTCGGCCGGGTCATTGGCGAATTTGGTGCGCTGGGCGCAAAAGCCATGGCCCCGGAATACGCGGTCATCGTACACCCTGCCGGCATAGGTCCAGCCATGGTCGCCGCTTAAATCCTTCATGCGCCGGTCAAGCTCGGCGAGCTGCTCATGGACGGCGTTCAGCCGCCCGCTGGTTGTGGCAAGCCATGATGAAAAAGCATCGAGGGACTGGTTGGCGGGGTAGCGGTCTTCCTCGCTGTCTTCCTTGCCGCCCGCCGGGCAGACCTCGCCGGTTTCATCGACAAGCATGTCGGGATAGGCCGTGAGAATAACGTGGGAGGCATCGAAGACCTGTTCTTCGGAATAGAGCGGCACGGCGCGCTCGATAGCCTTGGCGAGGCGGGCATAGGCGCCGGGAAGCGTGTCCTTCATGTTTTCAGCAAAGTCCTTTGCCGAAACGGTGGCGCCAAGGAATTTTGCCAGGGCGGCGGAGGTTCCGCTGCGTAGGGTTGCCCAGGCAACGACGTTCCTGAAGCCGATGTCATTGCCGCCCACGGAGAGGAAAAGATAGTCAACCGGCCGGCGAAACTGATTGTCGGGGCAGGCCCACAGGCCATCATCTTCTTTCGGCTTCACCGCGCAAAGCTCGCGCAGCAGCCAGCGCATCTGGGCATCCCTGGAGTCGCCCGAAAGAAAACGCGACGACACTACATCGGCGCTGACGCTCTCGACATATTCCTGGGGGCCGAGAATGCCCGCTTTGATGCCGGCGCCGGAACAGGCGTAGCCCAAAAATGTCACCGCGGACTGGGGATTCTCAATGGCGATTTGCAGGGCGGCGCGCAATTGATGGCCGTAGAGCGAGCGATGGCAAAGCTCGTCGGTCCATTGAGCGGAGCCGGTGACATCATTGTTCTTGCGCCGGGGATAGAGATTTTTGTAGCGCTGGGCTTCGCTGAACTCGGCTGGCATGTCGGGGTTGCCTTCGCCGGAAGCAAAGCTGTCGCCCATGCCGACGATCAGCAGGTCGCGCACTTTTGCCTTCAGGGTGATGGGCTGCTCGCCTACCACGGCGACGGAAATATCGGCGCCATTGGGATAGGGCAGCAAGGCGGTGACGGCGCCATCGCAGGGTGCCGTCTGGACGGGCGCGCCGCCGACACGCCATTCGCAATTATATTCCGTGATCAGGGCATTCTTCACGAGGGGGCGGAGGCTGATTTCAATTTCGTGGGCCTTGGGATTCACATAGCCATCGAC
>CADEEO010000041.1:0-20091 GCA_902826365.1 uncultured Hyphomicrobiales bacterium
CTTTGATCCTTTGAAGATCAGTGTCACGAGTAAATTCCAGAGCCCCAACTTATCTCATTGGTTGGGAACCGATCAGCTCGGCCGCGACACCCTCTCGCGCATCATCTATGGTTCGCGCACCGCCCTTTCCATCGCCCTCACCGCAGTCGGACTGGCAGGACTCTTCGGTCTTGTTCTTGGCCTCATCGCAGGCTTCGGCCCCCGCTGGCTTGACGCCATCCTGGTGTTGCTGTTTGACTCCATGAGTTCACTCCCCATGATCCTTTTTGCCCTGGCGGTCATCACCGTGCTTGGGCCGGGCACTACCACGCTCATTCTGGTCATCGTGCTCGTCTCGATCCCAAGCTATGCCCGCCTCATCCGCGCCCAGACGCTCACCCTCAAGAACAGTGACTTCGTTGTCGCCGAACGCTCCATCGGCGCGTCCAGCCCGCGCATCATCCTGCTCCATCTCCTGCCCAATGTCGTAGGCCCTCTCGTCATCATCCTTAGCATGGATATTCCCGTGGTGATCATGCTGGAAGCGGGACTGAGCTATCTCAATCTGGGGGTACGCCCGCCCACGCCCTCCTGGGGCAATATTCTCTATGACGGTTACACGTCGCTGCGCTACGCCCCAACCCTTGTGATCGCCGCAGGCGTGCCGCTGGTACTGGCCACCCTTGGCTTCACCTTTCTCGGCGAAGGCCTGCGCGATGCGCTTGATCCCAAACTGCAAGTGCGGGGTCTGCGATGAGTGCCGCCCTGCTCCGAGTGGAAAACCTCTCCATCGGCTATGATGCCGGCATCGGCCAGATACAGGCCCTGCGCGCCGCCAATCTTGAAGCCCATGGCGGCGAAGTGATCGGCATTGTCGGCGAGAGCGGCTGCGGCAAATCCACCCTCGTGGCCGCCCTGATCAATCTGCTGGCCCCCAATGCCCATGTGAATTCCGGCGCCATCTACTACAAGGGCACCGACATCCTCACCATGGATAGGGAAAGCCAGCGCCACTTGCGCGGGCCGGACATCGCCATGGTGTTCCAGGACCCCATGACGACATTCAATCCTGTGATCACCTTGGGTGATCAACTGGTTGATTTCCAGCATCATATCGACGGCGTCTCAAACGCGGAGAAACGCAAGCGCGCCGGCGAATTGCTGGCCCGCGCCGGCATTCCCGATCCGGAACTTTGCCTCAGGCGCTATCCCCATGAACTGTCAGGCGGCATGCGCCAGCGCGCCTCGATTGCCGCGGCCCTTCTGATGACACCCAATGTGCTGGTGGCCGATGAACCCACCACGGCGCTTGATGTCACCATGGAAGCGCAGATCATTCATCTGCTCCGCGAACTCCGCACCGATTATCAGGGCGCCATCATTGTAGTGACCCACCATCTCGGTGTCGTGGCCGAACTCTGCGACCGGGTCTACGTGATGTATGCGGGCCAAGTGGTTGAGCAAGGACTGGTGGACGATATCTACCACGCGCCGAAGCACCCCTACACGCGGGCGCTTATTGCCTGCGATCCCGCTCATTTTGAGGAACACACGCCCATATTGCCGACCATCGCCGGCCGTGTTCCCAATCTCCTGTATCCACCGAAGGGCTGCAGCTTCGCCGACCGCTGCGACATGGCGACAAGCCGCTGCCGGGAAATAACGCCACCCTGGGTCAGGATTTCCGAAACCCAGTACGCTTTGTGCCACGAGGCAAGGCCATGACGGCGCTTCTGGACATTGCCGGTCTTTCCGTCAATTTTCCCGTGGCTGGTGGATTGTTTGACACGCTCATTCCCGGTCGCAAGCGCTACATCGATATCCTCGATGGTATTTCACTCTCGCTCAAGTCCGGCGAGACCCTTGGGCTGGTTGGCGAGTCAGGCTCCGGCAAAACCACGCTGGCCCGCTCTATCCTTGGCCTGTCGCCCATCAGCGCCGGTACCATTACCTTCAACGGCGCGGAACTGCGCAGCAGGCAATCCTTCACCAACATGCGCCGGTCGTCGGCCATGATGTTCCAGGATCCTGTGGCGTCATTGAGCCCGCGCATGAGCGTTGGAGCCCTTCTCACCGAACCCTTCATCATACATGGCGTGGTCATGCAGAACCGCAAGGTGAAAGCCGAAGAGCTCCTCTCACGGGTAGGCCTGAGCAAGGATATGGCAAACCGTTACCCGCACGAATTATCAGGCGGCCAGGCCCGCCGGGTTGGCGTGGCCCGCGCCTTGGCCCTTCATCCCAAACTCATAATCGCCGATGAGCCCACTACCGGTCTTGACGTGTCCGTACAGGGAGAAATCCTGAACCTGATGACGGAACTCAAGACCCTCATGGGCCTGAGCTACATGATCATCACCCACAACCTGGCCATGGTGCGCCATGTGTCGGATCGCATCGCCGTCATGTATCTCGGCCGCCTTATCGAAGTGGGTCCCACCCGCGAAGTGTTCAAGAAGCCGCTGCACCCCTATGCGAAAAGCCTGATTGCCTCCGAGCCGCAGCCGGACCCGCGCAAACGCCGCGCTGATCTGGCGATCAAGGGAGAAATTCCCAGTGTGCTGAACCGGCCCAGGGGCTGCGAGTTCCACACCCGCTGTTCAATTGCCCAAGATCGCTGCCGCAGTGAAGCGCCGCAGCTGCGGGCAATCGGGATAGACCGGATCGTACGATGTCATTTTGCCTAAACTTAAAAAACTGAAAGGGAGAAGACCATGACAATACATTGGAGAACCGACAGGCGGAAGCTTTTGAAAATGGGCGGTGGTGCGCTAGCCGGCCTGCTGGCAGCGCCAAAAATAGCCTGGTCGGCGGAAGGCGATACGCTGCGCCTGCGCATGGATGCCGATTTGCAGGTGCTTGACCCCAAGAACATCATCGGCGGAATTGATGATGTCATCCCCCGTTGCACGCAAATTTCGCTGATCCGTTTCGGCGATACCCGCGACGGAAACAAGACCTATAATTGGGGGGCGGAAAAAATCGAATGGACTTCGCCCACGACCATTGCCTTCACCCTGATGGAAGGCCTGAAATGGAACAATGGTTTTGGCCCGGTAACCGCCGAGGATGTGAAGTTTTCCTATGAACGCATTGCCGGAAGCGATTCCGCTTGGGCCTACCAGTTCGAGAAATTCGACCATGTCGAAGTCGTTGACGCGCGCTCCGGCATCATTCACCTGAAGCAGCCCTTCAAGCCATTCTGGGTGATCACCCTGCCCTATTACGGTGGCCACATTGTCTGCAAGGCGGCAGTCGAAAAAGTGGGGGGCAGTTACACCACGGAAATTCCTGCCCAGTGCGGGCCTTTCCTGATGGAGAAGTGGGAGCAGAACCAGAAGGTGACCTTGGTGGCCAACCCCGATTGGCCAGGCCCCAAATCCGACTTCTCAAAAATCGAGATCTATATCGTCGCCGACGACCAGGCGGCCCAGCTCGCCTACGAGGCCGATGCTTTTGACTTCACCAAGCTGGCGGTCAACGCCGCCAAGCAAGTGAAATCCAATATGCCAAAGGGCGCGAAATTGATTGAGGCCCAATCTTCCCGTTACGATTGGCTCACCATCAACATGAACAGCCCTCTGCTGGCCGATATTCGCGTGCGCCAGGCCATTCAGTATGCCTATGATGGCGATGCGGTCCTGCAAGGCGCCTTTGACGGCATGATCGGCCGTTCGGCCGGCGTAGTTCAGCCCGGCACGATCTTTGCGCGCGAGAAAAACAAGATCGCCGTGCGCGATGTCGAAAAGGCCAAGGCCCTTCTGGCAGAGGCCGGCGTGAGCGGATTGAGCCTCAAGCTTGTGGCGCTCACGGACTCAAGCAGCCAGGCGATAGCCCAGATCATCCAGGCAAGCCTTGGGGAAGCAGGGATCACCGTTGAAATCCAGCCCATCGACGAAGCTGCCTATTGGGCCCTTGGCGACAAGACCAAGGGCGATACCTATAAAACCCTGGAACTCGTGCTGATGAGTTTTGCCGGAGGCATCGATCCCACCGAGAATCTGGTTTGGTTCCGGCCTGACCAGATCGGGGTTTACAACTGGTCGTTCTTTGACAGCAAAGAGTTTGAGGATCTCTACCAGCAGGGCGTTGTCGAACAGGACGATGCCAAGCGCAAGGCGATCTTCAACCGGATGGAGGACCTCATGGAGGATTCAGGCGGCTTCGTCTTTATCTGCTTTGAACCTTACGTGGCCATTCATGATGATAATCTGCAGCCCGTCTTTCTTTCGGACGGCCATCCCAATCCAACGATGTTCAAGAAGGTATAGCCCTTGGGCGGCGTTATCGTGTATAGCGCCGCCCACCTCACCATGACCCAGACAAACAAGAAAAACCCCGCCCAGCCCAAATTCGCCCGCCAGTCCGCCGAAGCCCGCCGCGAGATGCTTGTCGAAGCTGGCATCGCCTGCCTGGCAAAGGACGGCATCCTGGGCTTCACCATTGACCGCATCTGCGCTGAGGCCAAGGTTTCGCGCGGCCTCATTACCCACCATTTCAAATCCATCGATGGCCTGCTCGCCGCGGTTTATGAAACCATGTATGGCAAAGTGCTTGCGGTCACGGAGGAACCCGGTGTTGCCGCATCGCCCGAGGCGCGCCTTGTCGGGATCATTGACTCCATGTTCTCCCGGGAAGTCTTCAACCGCGAAAGCCTGAACATCTGGCTGGCGCTCTGGGGCGAGATCGCCAACAATCCGGCCCTGCTCAAGGTGCACCGCAAGCAATACGGCCTCTACCGCGCCAGCATCGAACGCGCCCTGCAGGACGTCGCGGACGCCCGTGGATTGACAATTGATGCGGCCTTCGTCGCCATGATGTTTGTGTCTCTTGTCGATGGCCTCGGGCTGGAATGGTGCATTGAACCGAAGCTGCTCTCGGCAAAGGCCGCGCGCGAAGCCAGTTTCAAACTGCTTGAACCAATCCTCGGGCCGCTGCGCTAGCGGGAAGCAACGGGCAATTCGAGGCCGGTCATCTCAGCGATCATCCGCGCCACCGAAGCATCGTCGTCGCGTTCCATCCCCGCCGCCGCCGTCATCAGGAACATTTGCAGCGCCGTCGCGGCGATCTGCAATGGGAACTTCTCGCGCCGCCCCATGTCGCTCACGATTCCGAGGTCCTTGGTGAAAATCTCGACCGCGCTGCGTGGCGCATAGTCGCCATCAAGGATGTGCGGCACCCGGTTCTCGAACATCCAGGAATTCCCCGCCGATGCGGTGATCACCTTGTACACCGTCGGCAGGTCAAGCCCGAGCTTCTTCGCAAAAGTCACCGCTTCGCAGGCGGCAGCGATATGCACGCCTGCCAGAAGCTGGTTCACCATCTTGAACGAAGCGCCGATGCCTGCCGTGTCGCCAAGCTCGTAAACGGTGGCGGCAATTGCATCGAGCACCGGCCGCGCCCGTTTGAAAGTCTCCTGGGTTCCGGACGCCATGACCGTCAACTGCCCGATGGCGGCTTTCGCCGCGCCCCCGCTGATCGGCGCATCGAGATACAAAAGCCCAAGCGCCTCGGCCTTGGCCGCAAGCCGGCGCGCATCATCCGGCGCCATGGTGGCGGAAGAAATGATCACGCTGCCCTTCTTCATCGTCGCCGCCGCACCTTTTTCGCCGAACAACACCGTATCGGTCTGCGCGGCGTTCACCACCACAACAAGCAACACGTCAGCATTCTTGGCAACACCGGCTACACTTGCCGCACCACTGCCTCCCGCCTCGGCGAGCTTCGCGATGGCGGCAGAATTGATGTCAAAACCCGCGACCTTGATCCCGCGCTTCACCATGGATTGCGCCATGCCGAGCCCCATGGAACCCAGGCCGATGACCCCGGCCGCCAGTGTATTCTGTGTTGTCACGATTAAATCACTCCTTAGGGAAACCGCCGCTTCAAGTCAGCCACCTGCGCAGGATTCAGGTAACGCGTTGGCCGCCCGTGAAGCAACAGGTAAAGCCGCGCCGTCTCTTCAAGCTCTTCGATGGCGTCTACGGCGGCGGACAGCGACGAGCCAGAAACCACCGGCCCGTGATTGGCCAGAAGCACCGCCGCATGCTTTGCCGCATATTGCCCCACCGCCTCGCCCAGGGTTTTGTCGCCCGGCGCGTAATAGGGAATGAGCGGCAGCTTGCCCACCCGCATCACATAATAGGCGGTGATCGGCGGCAGCACGTCGTCATGGTCGATGCCTTCAAGACAGGATACGGCAACCGAATGGGTGGAATGCAAATGCACCACCGCCCCTGCCCCCGCTCGTTCCCGGTACATGGCAAGATGCAAAAAACTTTCCTTGGTCGGCGCGTCCCCGGAAATCAATGCGCCCACCTCATCAAGCTTGGAAAGGCGCGACGGATCAAGCCGACCCAATGATGATCCCGTCGGCGTCATCAGCCAGCCGCCGTCAATTTTCACGCTGATATTGCCGGAACTGCCAAGGGTCAGCCGCCGCTCGAACATGGACCGCGCCATCTCGACAATTAGTTCACGCGCCTCGGACTCCTTCATTTCAGGGCCTCCAACGCTTCGCTGAAAAACTCAGTCCCGCCGAAATTTCCGGACTTCAACGCCAGCGCATAACGTGGCTCGCCATAGGAGAGTGTTGCCGGAACGCCGGGCGAAATCTGCGGGCCGATTTCCAGCGCCTTGACGCCGAGCACGGACACAACCGCACCCGATGTTTCACCGCCAGCCACCACGAAGCGCCGAACCCCTGCCTTCGCCAAACCCGTGGCGATAGCCGCGATGGCATGCTCGATCACTTCACCCGCCTTCTCGCGGCCAAATCGTGATTGTATTTCTGAAACCTTCTCAGGCGGTGCACTGGCATAGATCAGCGCCGGCGATGATTTCAGCTTCTCAACCGCCCAGTGAAGAATTTCGCCTATCGCTTTGTCGCTGTTGGAAAATAGTTCAGATACGTCAATAGCGTGAGCGGGATGCTTCGCGCTCATGGCGGCCACCTGGGCGAGCGTTGCCGACGAACTGCTGCCCGAGAGCACCACGCCACCGCCGCCCACCGGCGCCAATGGCTTGACACTCTCGCGCTTGGGCAGAAGTCCCGATTTACGGAAGTTCTCCGGCAGTCCAATGGCAGCGCCCGATCCACCCGTGACAAGCGCAAGCTCCGCCACTGCTTCACCGAGATGATGAAGATCAATATCCTCAATCGCATCGACAATGGCATGGCGGACGCCGTGCGATTGCAACTCGGTGAAGGCCGCGCCTATGGCGTTGGCCCCTTGCTTAACAGCAGCGTGGGCCACAAGTCCCGTCTTGTGCGGCGTTTGCCGCGCCAGCACTTTCACCAGATTGGAATCAAGCATTGGTGTGAGAGGGTGGTGCCGCATGCTCGAGTCCGAAAGCAGCACCTGCCCCACGAAGAGATGCCCCATGTAGATCGTCCGGCCGTTTTCCGGAAATGCCGGGCAGGCAATGGTGAAGGATGAACCAAGCTCATCCAGCAGCGCATCCGCCACCGGGCCGATATTGCCGGCATCGGTCGAGTCGAAGGTCGAGCAATATTTGAAATAGATCTGCCGCGCCCCGTTCTGCTTCAGCCAGCGGCAGGCGGCAAGCGATTGCGCGACGGCATCCTTCGCCGGAGTAGTGCGTGACTTCAGCGCGATGACAATGGCATCCGCATCGGGCGGCAGGCCCGCAGGCTCGCCGATAACCTGCACCGTGTGCATGCCGTGGCGGCTCAGCGTGTTCGCCAGGTCCGTGGCGCCCGTGAAATCATCGGCGATGCAACCCAGCAGCATGTATCAGATCGCCGAAACGCGGATAACCGCATAGGGAGCAAGCTCAAAGCTTGAAACTTTCTTCACTTTTGTTCCAGCCTTGCTGAGGTAATCCGGGCGTTTGACAAGCATGTCGAAAGTCTTTTCGTCGAGCACATGAATCTGCGCCGCACCCTTGAAGCCGCTTACCTTAACGGTTTGCTTCTCGCCCGTGAGATTTGCAAGCCACAGAACCAGTCCTGCTTTTGCTTCATGGGCAAGGGTTGCGATTTTTCCCGGGGCACTACTCTCACTTTCAATGTAGCGCGCCCCGCCAGCCCAACCCAATCCCGCAAGGATGTGATAAATGGGATAAACCGCCGCATCCCCGCCATCAAAGCCCGGCTGCATGTAACTCGTCTTGCGATAGATAAGCCCCTGCGGCCCAGTCACCGCCCCCAGCGAAACCGCATCAAGCCTGCCTTTCGCCGTTGCGGCTACAAGGCCCAGGTTCCACGCCGCCGCGAAAAGGCCGCGCTGCCGCGGGTCCATGTCGGAAAGACACACACGCCCGTTGTTGGAGTTAGCCGCTTCCTGCGCCCCGTAGGGGTTGTCGCGGCAGGGAATGCTGGTCGGCCCCATGTGATAGGGCGACGTGCCAATCATGGCGCGGGTTGAGCCGATAATCCATGGCAGGGACTCAAGTGTTTCCATGACGGAGAGATCGTCCGCCGAATGCACGATGGGGCACGCCGTATGGGTGATAAAATCAAACACGCCCTTCGGCGCAGGCTTCCGGTTCAATTCGGTGAAATAGGAGAGCATGCCGCCCCCCAGCAAAACGCCGGGAAAAGCCTTGCGCGCCGCCGCCGCCATCTCCTCATAAGTCGGCCCCCATGGTCGCGGAGCGGTGGGCTGGAAGGATTTGAGATCATGCATCTGCGTGATCACCACCGCATCCGGCTTGAACCCGGCCGCGCTCAGCGCGCCTGCGATAGCGTCAACTTCTTCCGCAGCAGGCGCTTTTGCCGGCAGCACAATTTCCAGCGTTGCTCGAATGCCTGTGCGCTCTTTCAAGGCGCGAAACGCCGCTGCCGCTTCCGTCTGATTTTTCCTGCGTCCGTCGACCTGGAAAACAAGCTGGCCCGGCTTCGCGGCAGCGATCAGGTCCGCCCTGTCCACCGCATGCTGCGCTTCCGCCATGGGAACGCCAACGCCGATGGAAGGCATGCGCCCCTTGGCTTTGCCAAGCGTTACGGAAATCGCGCCGCCCGATTTTGAAGATGTCTTTGCCGTGGGCTTTCCCGCAATCGTAAGCGTCGCCGACTGGGTGAAAGCCTCACCCCTCTTCAATGTGTAGGGCCAGGGATCAAGCAGCGAGCACACATAGGTCTTATAAGACGCATCCATCCAGTTGCGGTGGTCCTCCATCTCGAACTTGTTTCCCTCCATCAGCACCGTGGCGGTGACGCCGGGCATCACCGTGTGCTTGAGGGAGCGGATTTCAAAGATCGGCTGGCCGGGGCTGATGATTTTCGGAAAGTTCAGTTTCTCGCGCTTCCCATCCACATGCACCACCTCGACCGGCTTTCCGACCACCCCTTCCAGCGGATGCAGGATCACGAAACCCGAACGGTTGGTGAGAAAATCGCTGAGTGGCGTTCCCACCGTGGAAAATGTCAGCGTGCCATCCGCCTTCGCTTCGATCTTCGTTTGGTATCTCAGGGACTGTTCCGCATCCCGGCAAGTCGCGTCATAGCTGATGGAGAAGCCGGTCTTGCCCTGTTTGACCTTCAGGTTTTCGATGGCCGGCGCATAGGTGCCCCAGTTCTTGTCGCGCAGCAGATAGGCGATGCCGCGCAGCACTTCCACGCCGCGATAGCGGATGTAGCGCAGCGCCCCATTGTCGAACATCGCGGTAATGGGGCCGGCGCTCAGCTCGCGGCGCTTGCCGTCCGATGCTTCCGTGCCAAAAAGCTTGATCGCGCGGCTTGGCTTCTTGGCCATGGCTTTACTCCGGTTCAGATGACTTTTTCGGTTTGCGGATCGATGGCGATGGCGCGGGCCATGTCGATGTCAATGCTGATTTTCTCGCCGGGCTTGCTCACACCGCGCGACTCTAGCTCGGCGACAATGCTTTTGCCGCCAAGCGGAAAGGCGACTTGAACGCGCGAACCCGTGGGCTGCACCAGTTCGACCGTGACCTTGACCTGCGCATGGCCCGTGGCAACGCGCTTGCCGGAAAGGGCGATATGCTGCGGCCTGATGCCGAGAATGACGGCTTGCTTGGCTTTGCCCTCTCGCTTGCCGGCAAGCAACAGCTTCGTGCCGTCGGAAAGTGTGGCAATATTTCCGCTGAGCGTTGCCGGAATGAAATTCATCTTCGGGCTTCCCAGGAAGCTGGCGACGAAAAGATTGGCCGGGCGTTCGAAAAGGTCGAGCGGCGAGCCCAACTGCTCGATGCGGCCATCGCGCAGCAGCACGATGCGGTCCGCCAGCGTCATGGCCTCGATCTGGTCATGGGTCACATAGATCATGGTGCGGCCAAGCTCCTGATGCAGGCGCTTGATTTCAACCCGCATATCATCGCGAAGCTGCGCATCAAGGTTGCTCAAGGGCTCGTCGAACAGGAACAGGCGCGCATCGCGCACGATGGCGCGCCCGATGGCGACCCGCTGGCGCTGGCCGCCGGACAGTTCGCGCGGCAGGCGTTTAAGCAAAGGCCCGATGCCCAGCATCTCGGCCGCATTGGCCACCCGCTTGTCAATTTCGGCGCTGGGAAACTTCCGCGCCCGCAGGCCGAAGGCAATGTTCTCAAACACGTTCATATAGGGATAGAGCGCGTAGTTCTGGAAAACCATGGCAATGTCGCGGTCGCCGGGCCTGGCCCAGGTCACGTCCTTGTTGCCAATTTCAACCGTGCCTTCGCTCGCCTCTTCAAGCCCCGCAATGGTGCGCAGAAGCGTGGACTTGCCGCAACCCGAAGGCCCGACCAGAACCGTAAACTCGCCCGAGGGCACTTCAAGATCGATGCCCTTCACCGCATGGAAACTGCCATAATACTTGTGAAGCCCGGTGATTTTCAAATCTGACATGGTCTAGCCCTTGACTGCCCCCATCGAAATGCCGCGCACGAGATAGCGCTGCATCGTGGCGACGGCGATGAATACGGGAATGGTGCCGAGCACCGACATGGCGGCGATCTTGGCCCAGAAGTTGGATTGCCCGCCGAAATAGTGGGTGACCTGCACCGTATAGGTGGCAACTTCCGTGCGTGTCAGCACCAGGGCAAACAGGAACTCGTTCCATGCGAAAACGAAGGTAAACACCGCCGTTGCAAAAAGCCCCGAGCGCGCCATGGGCATCACCACCTTCCACAGCACCGCCCAGCGCGAGCAGCCGTCAACCAGGGCGCTCTCTTCCAGCTCGAGCGGAATGTCCTCGATATAGCCGCGCATCATCCAGATCACGTAAGGCAGGTTGAAAGCAGTGTAGAGCAGGATGAGGCCGAAGAACGTGTCGACCCAGCCGAAATATACATAAAGCAGGAAAACCGGGAACACGATGGCAACCGGCGGCATCATGCGCTGCGAGATGATCCATACGGCAAGGTTTTCCCCGCCGGTCTTGAAGCGCACCAGGCTATAGGCCGCAATGGTTCCGAGGATCATGGCGAAAAAGGTCGAGACGGTGGCGAGGATCAGGCTGTTCAGCACGGTTTTCGCGTCGCCATCCTTGAACAGCACGAAGTAGTTCGAGAACTGGATGCTCTTGGGATACCAGACGGGCGGGAACGCAAAAATCTCATCCGGTGTCTTGAAGGAGATGATGAACAGCCAGTAGACCGGAAAGACGAAGATGACCACCAGCAGGCACGCCACAAGATAGCGCAACGCGAGGCGGACATCTTTGCGCCGGTGAAACGGAAGGTTTTTCATTTCGCCAGCCCCATCCGCCTTATGGCCCAGACCACCACCACGGTCAGGATGACGATGACCAGAAATGCTATAGCCGCCGTGTAGCTGGTCTCGAACTGCTTGAAGCCCTGCGAATACGTATAAACCGAAATGGTTTCCGTCATGGTGCCGGGCCCGCCCGCCGTCAGCGCCCAGATAATGTCGAAGATGCGCGCAAGGTCGAGGCCGCGGATCAGGATGGCAATGGCCATCACCGGCCAGATGGCGGGAAGCACAATGCGCCGGAAAGTGCGGAGGAACCCGGCCCCGTCAATTGCGGCGGCTTCCGTCTGCGACCTGTCCACATTGGAAAGGGCCGCCAGCAGGATGAGGAACATGAACGGCGTCCACTGCCAGATTTCGCAGAAAATGATGGCCGGATAGACGAGCTGCGGATTGATCGTCCACAGCGCCGTCACCGGATGGCCCGCGAACCATCCCAGCACCTGATTGATAGGCCCGTAGCGGTTGTCAAACAGCAGCCGCCAGGTGGCCCCCGCCACAATGGGCGAAATGATGGTGGGCAGGATCAGCAGCGAAATAAAAATCTGCCGTCCCGGCATTTTCTCAAGAAAAAGATAGGCCATGGCAAGGCCAAGCACGAGTTCAATGGGCAGCGCGATAACGGTGATCAGCAGCGTATGGCCAAGGGCCGCCCACAGGCGCTTGTCCGAGAACAGGTTGGCATAATTGTAAAGCCCGGCGAAAGAGGTGTCCGTGTCCATCATGTCGATGCGCATGAAGCTCACGATCAGCGAGTAGAACAGCGGGAACAGGCCCACCAGCAGCAACAGGAAGATGGCCGGCGTCAGCAGCCAGTATCTGAAATTCCGGTCAGGATTGGCGCGAAGGGCGGTAGCGGCGGCCACGGTCATTTATCCACTGGAGTGAGAAGCGAAGTCCTGCCCGGGCTGCCGGGCAGGACCATGATGATAGCCGAAACTACATTTTTGGATAGGCGCCCGACTTCGACGCCCAGTCGGCATAAACCGCCTTCTGCTTGTCGACGCCAATTTTCTCCGTGATGGCATCCCATTCGGCGGCGGCCGCATCGAGGATCGCTTTCGGATCCTCGCCCGCCCATAGCTTCGACACCGACTGGCGCAGCACTTCCTCGTACTTGTCAGTCTGGAGAAGCGACAGGTCAAGCAAGCCGTTGTTGGCGCCCGCCTGCAAAGCCGCAAGATAGTCCTTGGCTTCCGGCCAAAGGGCCGCATAGCCCGGATCGGTGAAATGCGAGTCACGGAACGGATCGCGCAGGGCATAAGGCAGCTTCACCCGCTCAAGGCTCACCGCTTCGCTGTTCAGCCATTGGATGAACAGATAGGCGGCTTCCTTGTTCTTGGACGCCGATGACACCGACAGGCAGAAGCCCGCCGCCAGCTCCGGATGCCCGCCGGGAGTCATGGCATAGCCAACCTTGCCGGCGATCGTTGATTTCGGCACCCAGCTCATCACTTCCTGGTCCGTGCCGTAGCTTGCAGCCCAGCGGCCATAGGGCGGCCATGAGATGGTCATCGCCGTCTGGCCCTGCAGGAAGGCGGCGAGGTTCTCGACGAAGCCCCACTGCTCCACGCCGGGCGGCGCCCACTTGTTTTCCGCCAGCCAGTCGGTGAGGACCTTGACGCCCGCATCGCTGTTGATGGTGGCCTTCATGGTTTCGCCATCGAAGAACTTTCCGCCTTCGTTACGGAAGCGCTCCTGGAACATGAAGTTGCCGTAACCCGCCTCACGGAAGAATGCCGCGCCGAAGGTCTTGCCATTGGTGAACTCGGTTATGAACTGGCCAACCTGGTCGAAGTCCTTCCAGTTTGTGGGCGGCACCGGCAGGTCGGTTCCGAACTTCGCCTTGTAGGCCGCCTGAAGCGCCGGATCGCCCAGCACATCGGTGCGGTAATACATGACGAACACGTCGCCATCGTCGGGGAAGCCGTAAATCTTGCCGTTCACGAGCATCTGGTTGTCGCGGTAGGTGGAGGCGATCTTCTGCAGCTCGTCGCGGTAGGTATATTTGTCGACCATTGCATCAAGCTGTTCGAGTGCCCCTGCGTTGACGAGATCGGGCATCCAGGCCGGGATCACGTTCAGCGCGTCATAGGCGCCGGCACCGGATCTGAAGTCCTGCATGATCTTGGTGAACATCTCGGCCACCGGAACTTCGACCACTTTGACATCGATGCCGGTGAGTTCCTTCCACTTGGGGCCGGAGAAGTTGAGCGGGTCAAGCGATTGCAGGCCCGCTTCCCAGACGATGGTGATCGTCTGGCCCGAGTATTGCTTGGCGGCCTCGACGGCCGTCTGCGCAGCGTCTGCGGCCCAGGCTGGCCGCGTGAATGTTCCGGCAAACCCGGCCGCGAGGCCGATCTTGCCTAAGTCGCGTCTTGTTACCATGTCTTCCTCCCAGTTATGAATGGCAGCTTTGGCTTCCATTCTCGTATCCCCGCTTTGTTGCGGGGAATTTCCACTATTTGAATTGCTTGCCGTAGCTCTCCAGTTTTGCTTTGAAGCCGGCCCTCTCGAGCACCTCACGATTGACCACGCCGCGCGGCACCCGGCCCTGCTGCACCTCGAGAACGGCGCGCACATCGGCAGCGCCGTTTCCAGCAAAGCACTGGTCGGTCCAGCACAGCGCGTGCGGCGCCAGAATGACATTGTCCAGCTTCAGGATCGGATCATTCGCGTCAGGCGGCTCCGTCTCGAAAACATCAAGCCCAGCGCCGGCAATCCGGCGGTTGGCCAGAACTTCTGTCAGCGCCTTCTGGTCAACAATGGGCCCGCGGGCGGTGTTGATGAGATAGGCCGTCTTCTTCATCATGCCGAGCCGCTTGGCGTTGACTACGTGGCGGGTTTCCTCCGTCAGGGGGCAGTTCACCGTCAGGATATCGGCGCGGGCGAACAAGTCATCCATGCTAACGAGTTCAATGCCTATCTCTGCCGCAACCTTCGGATCGGCAAAGGGATCATGGGAGATAAATTTCATGTCGAAGGGCTTGGCCATGCGGAACATTTCCGCCCCGATATTGCCCACGCCCAATGAGCCCAGCGTCTTGCCGACAAGACCCACACCCATATGGTCGCCCCGCGCCGCAAATCCCGCTGCACCTTGCCGTGCCAATTTGTCCTTCACCATCAGTTTTCCGGTGAGCGCCAGGATGAAAGTGATGATGGAAACGGCAACCGGGCGGCGCACCCCGTCCGGCGTGATGCAAAGGGCGATGTCGCCTTTGGTGCAAGCCGCCACATCGACCGTGTCAAAGCCCACGCCAAAGCGCGCCACGACACTGAGCCGCCCGCTTTTCGGCACGCTCTCCGGCGCGAAACGATGTGTCAACAGAATGAGCGCGTCGAAATCTTCAAGCTGCTCGCCGCGCAAGGGGTTGGCGACATCGAGAAATTTCATCTCAACGCCGGGCGCCGATTTGAGGGGCGCAAGATCGAAATCCGGATAGGTCGGCGTGCCATCGGCCTTCTTGAAATCACCGGACAATGCGACGCGGAACGGAGCTGTCATGGCTTGCAGCCCTCGCGGAGCGTGTTCATCGCCTGGGTCAGCGCATCGCGCAGCACCCAGACATCGCCGGAGTAGCAGCAGAAATCAAAGCCCTGCTTGTAGAGCGCAATGCCGAGATCGGTTGTTGGCACCAGCCGGCCAAGCGACTTCTTGTGTTTCTTGGTGGCCGCAACGGTTTGCTCGATGGCCTTGAGGAATTTCGGATTGTCGAACTCGCCGGGAATGCCAAGCGACACGGAAAGATCGAAATGCCCGACCCAGAGGACGTCGACGCCATCGACCGCCGCAATCGCATCGGCGTTTTCCGCTCCTTCCGCCGTTTCGATCTGGCAGAACAGCGTGGTGCGCTCATTGGCCCCCGCCAGCTTTTCCGGCACCGAGCCGCCGCTGTAATTGTCATGCGCCACGCCCAGGGCCACGCCGCGCTTGCCCATGGGATGATATTTCATGCAATCTACAACCGCCTTGGCTTCCCTGGCGTTGCCCACCATGGGAATCATGATTCCTTCCGCCCCCATGTCGCAGGCGCGTGCGATGTGGTGGTATTCCTTGGACGGCACCCGCACGATAGGCGCCACGTCGGCCGCTTCGAAATAGCGGATGGCGCTTTTCACGGTTTCGAAGCCGAAGCCCGAATGCTCCAGATCGAAGAGGACAAACTCGCAGCCCGCCGCCTTCATGATATGGCCGATGCCCGGCGTGGCAAATTCCACAATGAAATGGCCGAGCTTGATGTTCTTGTTGCGGGCCATGGTCTTCAGATTATTACGCGGCATTTTTTTCTTTCATCTTATGGGTCAGAGGCCATGCGATCCTTCGCAGGCCAGATTATACTGAGCGACAGTCTTGGAGATGACGAGTGCCGCGCTTTCGCGGTTGAACACATCGAAATGCGGCGTCTTGAGATGGGCGTCGAAGGCGGCGCGGTCATCGTAGATTTCATAGAGGAACACCCGGTCGCCGGGCTCGGTTGGCGCCAGCACGTCAAAACGCTGGCAGCCCGGCTCGTCGGCGCAGGAGTCCCGGGCGTTCTTGTCGATGAGCTTGCGGAAGGCCGCCATGGCCCCGGGCTTCAAAATGAAATCGACGGTGATGACGAAGGCGCTCATGTCAATGTCTCGCGCACTTTCCAGTAGAGATCCGAAACCTGCTCAAGGTGCTCGCGCATTTCTTTTGCCGCGGCATCCGGGTCACGGTCGGCAATCGCTTCATAGATCGCCGCATGGGCCTTGTAGGCAACCTTGTTCTGGCCGGGATAGCTGAGCGTCACGTGGCGCTGGTCAACCAGCCATTCGACGATGGCCGAATGCAGCGTCGTGTAGATCGGGTTTTTCGGCACGGTGGCGATGGCGAAATGGAAGCCCACGTCGGATTGCTCGAAGCGCCGGATATCGCCGATGGAATCGCGGTTGTCATCGAGCGCCGCCTTCACCTGCCGGATGTCGGCATCGCTGGCCAGCCGCGCCGCATCGCGCACCAGCCCGGTTTCAAACAGCATGCGCGCCTCCTGGAAATGCTTGATGCCTTCCGAGGCCGAGAGCAGATAGCGCGCGCTGCCAGCCACCGACTGCATCACTGCCTGCACCGAAGGGATGGCGACTTGCGCCCGCGCCCCGGGGCGCATTTCCAACAGGCCCATGCGCTGTAGATGGAATAGGGCCTCGCGCACCGCCGGGCGCCCTACCCCGAATTCCTTCATCAGGTCCCGTTCCGACGGCAACTCCGCCCCGGCCGGAAGATCATGATCGCGGATCCGGCGTTCCAGCACCTCGGCAACCTGCTCGAAAAGCTTGGCCCGCTTGATCGCAATCATACTGGTATACCTGTCATACCAGCACCTTGCAGAAAATATTTTCCAGAGTCAACACCGCATGGCGGAGGGTTGTGGAGCGCAATATCCACGACAGTAATATCCTCCGCCTACGGATGATTATGGGGCGGCGCGTCGGGACGCTATCTTCCCCTCGCCCTGCTTTAGCGGGGAGAGGGAAATCTAGGAACTCTTCTTCTCCGGCAGATGAACCGCGACGCTGTTCTGCGAGAGCGCCTTTGCCAGCTTGGCGGGCGGGGCCGTGTCCGTGACCAGGTGCTGCAACTCGCCCAGCGGGCAGATGTGCTCCAAGGCCTTCTGCTCGAACTTGCTGCTGTCCAACGCGAGGATTGAGCTTGCCGCCTGCTTGAACATGGTGCGCTTGATCCACACCGAAGCGGAATTGAAATCGCTCGGGCCCTCGGCATCGAGGCGGCTGGCGCCGATGACGGCGTGGGAAACGTTGAAGCGCTCGAGATAGCTGATCGTATCCGGCCCATGCACGCCGCCGTCGCCCGGGTCATATTCGCCGGGGCACATGCGGACCCTTATGCTGGGATTGGTGGCCAGCGCCGAGGCAACGCCAAAACCCGTGGTGATGACCGTGAGATCATTCAGTTCGGCGGCAAGGCGTTTGGCCACAAACATCGTGGTGCTGCCTGCATCGATCATCAGCGTGTCGCCATTCCTGATGAGCGGCACCGCGGCCCTGGCCAATTCCATGCGCTGCGCCGCGTTGGCCCTGTATCTGTCATCATAGAGCGGTTCGGCCGTGGCGGGAGCACCCGTAGCGCCGCCATAGGTGCGGTTGATGAGGCCTGCGGCGCTCAGTTCATCAAGATCCCGGCGGATCGTTTCGGTTGACACATCATGCGCAAGCGCCAGTTCGGCAATGCGGATGGCGGGCGAAGCGCGAAGCTCCGCGATGATCGCGCCCTGCCTCTTCTGCTTGCTACGCTCCTTGACAGCCTTCACCGTTTCAGTCCCGCCTCTTGAAATTTCTTGCCACCAAATCGAAAATTGCCCATATGCCAAACAAGACACATGCCATTGCCCTTGGAATTTACGACATAAATTGTTGCAGATACAACATATTTTGATCCAGGCCTGCCAATCCAGATGAGATTGCCCCCGGCCCTCATTGAAAGTTTTGCCATGAACATGCCATCCGGGGCCGTATTTCAGCCGATTGCGCAGTTTTCCAGCGCCGAACGCAAGCGCGTCCGCGCCGTGCTCACCGACATCGATGACACGCTGACCCATGATGGCCGCCTTCCCGCCAGTGCCTACGCGGCCCTCGAACGCCTGAAGGCGGCGGGCCTGATTGTCATTCCCGTCACCGGCCGCCCCGCCGGATGGTGCGATCTCATCGCCAGGCAATGGCCGGTTGATGGCGTGGTGGGCGAGAACGGCGCGTTCTATTTCCGTTATGATGACGCCACGCGCCGCATGACGCGGAGCTACGCGAAATCCGCCGCTGAACGGGCCGCCGACCGCGCCAGGCTCAACCTTGTAATGACGGAAGTTCTCAGCGAAATTCCGGGCGCCGCGCTGGCCAGCGACCAGGCCTACCGCGAGGCGGATCTCGCCATTGATTTTGCCGAGGACGTGAAGCCCCTGGTGCCTGCCGCAATTGACGGCATCGTCAAGATTTTCGAGCGCCATGGCGCGACGGCGAAAATTTCCTCGATCCATGTGAACGGCTGGTTCGGCGCTTATGACAAGCTCACCACCAGCAAAAAAATCCTCGCCGATGAATTCGGCCTTGAGGCCGAGCGCGAACCTGACACCGTCGTCTTCGTCGGCGACAGCCCCAACGACGCGCCGATGTTTGGCTATTTTCCAAATTCGGTGGGCGTTGCCAACGTCACCAGATTTGTAGGCCACCTGCCGGCCTCGCCCCGCTGGGTGACAAGGGCAATCGGCGGACAGGGCTTTGCCGAACTCGCCGATCACTTGCTTGCAAAAGACTGAGGCCCCGCCCGCGGCTTTCAATTCAATTGAAGGCCCGCTAGCAATTCATAGGAGCGAAGCCGCGCCGCATGATCGTAGATCGCCGATGAAACCATGAGCTCATCAACGCCGGTTTTGGCGACGAATTCTTTCAACCCGCTTTCAACGGTTTGCGGCGCGCCGACGAATGAGCAGCCCAGCATGCGCGAGGCCTGCAGCTTTTCGGTAGGCGTCCAGTAGGCCTCGATATCGTCAAGGGGTGGTTTCAAAAACCCGCGGTCTTTCCGGAACATGTCGGTGAAGCGCTGCTGGATGGAGGTGAAGAGGCGCGCTGCCTCCGCATCCGTCTCGGCGACAATGACGTTCACCCCCGCCATCGCATAGGGCTTGTCCAATTGCGCCGAGGGTTCAAAGCGCGTGCGATAAACCTCCAGCGCCTGGTGCAGCGCATCGGGCGCAAAATGCGAAGCAAAAGCATAAGGCAGCCCCAGCATGGCGGCGAGATGCGATCCGAACAGGCTCGATCCGAGAATCCACAAGGGAACATTGAGGTCGGCCCCCGGAACCGCCTGAATGCTCTGGCCCGGCAGCACCGGGCCGAACAATGCCTGCAATTCCAGCACATCCTGCGGGAAGCGTTCCGATGCCGATGCTTCGCGCCTGAGCGCCCGCCAGGTGTTCTGGTCAGTGCCCGGCGCGCGCCCGAGGCCCAGATCAATCCGGCCGGGATAAAGCGATTCCAGCGTTCCGAACTGCTCGGCAATGATCAGCGGTGAATGATTGGGCAGCATGATGCCGCCGGCCCCCACCCTGATCTTGGTTGTGCTCCCGGCGATAAAGCCGATCACCACCGAGGTGGCAGCACTTGCAATGCCCGCCATATTGTGATGCTCGGCCACCCAATAGCGGTTGTATCCCCAGCGCTCCACATGCTGGGCCAGGTCGCGGGAATTTTTGAAGGCGTCGGCGGGGGTTTTGCCCTCTGAAACCGGGGCTAAATCAAGAACGGCAAGTCTGGCCATGTCGCTTTTATCCAAATTTCACGATTGACTTATGTTCTATTGCAAGATGGTGTCGGGCTTGCGGAAATGTTAGGTTCAAAACTGCGGGAGAGAAAATGAAACTTGATCCAACTGAAAAAGTGGCCCTGGGCAAAACCGGCCTTTCGGT
>CADEEO010000041.1:20191-22382 GCA_902826365.1 uncultured Hyphomicrobiales bacterium
AAATGAAACTTGATCCAACTGAAAAAGTGGCCCTGGGCAAAACCGGCCTTTCGGTTAGCAGGCTGTGCTTTGGCTTGGGGCCCATCGGCGACATGCCCGATACCTATGGCTACAAGGTGGATGCCGAGCGCGGCCGCGAGACCGTGCGCGCTGTTCTCGACAGCCCGGTCAATTTTCTCGATACCTCGCGCAATTATGGCATGGGGCGCAGCGAGGAGCGCATCGGCGAAGTGATCCGCGAGCGCGGCGGAATTCCCAAGGGCTTCGTCATCTCCAGCAAGCTCGACCGCGACATGGAGACCCTGAAATTCGATGCCGCGCGGGCCCGCCGCTCGCTGGAGGAAAGCCTCAAGACGCTCAATGTCGGCAAGATACAACTTCTCCATGTGCACGATCCGGAATACGCATCATCCCTGTCCGATGTGACCGGCCCCAAGGGGGCGCTTGCCGAACTCTTCCGCATGAAGGAGGAAGGACTGGCCGATGCTGTGGGCCTCGCCGCCGGGCGCGTCGACATCATGCTGCCCCTCCTCAAGGATTGGAACTTCGATGCACTCATCACCCACAACCGCTTCACCTTCGTCAACCGCAATGCCGAGGAAATGATGGACTACGCGCAGGCCAAAGGCATCGCCGTTCTCAATGCCGCGCCCTATAGCGGCGGTGTTTTTGCCAAGGGCTCGGCCACGCACAAGCGCTATGTCTATCAGGAAGCCTCCGCCGAAACGCTGGAGCCGGTCACAAGGATCGAAAGCATCTGCGCCCGCTATGGCATTCCGCCCGGCGCAGCGGCCTTGCAGTTTTCCATGCGTGACCGCCGTGTCGCCTCGACAATCTGCGGCATCAGCAAGCCCGAGCGCATCACGCAGACCCTGGAGTGGGCCCGCTACCCCATTCCGCAAGCGGCCTGGGATGAGCTCATGGCCCTTCCAGCAGAGAGTGGTGATCCGGAAGCCACAAGAGTTTACAGCCCGGGCTGAACTTGCCCCTGCGCTCTTCATATGAACATCCAATCAGGGAAATATCATGCCTGCCTTTGCTTCCGAACTGATGGACGAGATCCGTGGCCGTTTTGCCCATGTCGACATCTGCCCCTTTGAAGGCCCCCGCGTGTTTTTCGAAAACGCCGGCGGCGCACTGACGCTGAAATCCGTGGCCGAAACATCGGCGGCCTATGCCGCCTATCCTGACAACCAGGGCCGCGACAATCCGGCCTCGCGTGCCCTGATGGCGGCAATCGCCAAGGGCAAGGCCGACATGCGCACCTTCTTCAATGCGCCGGCAGGTCAGGTCTTCGTCGGCGAGAGCGGCACCGAAGTGCTGTTCCGCCTGGTGCGGACCGCAGCGCTCGGGGCAAAATCCGGCGGCATCATGCTGGGCTGCACGCTCGAACATCCCGCATCGCGCAGCGCCATGACGCGCTGGGCCGAAGTGACCCGCAGGCCGCATGTTCTCATTCCCCATGATGACGTGACGGGAGCCGTGGATGTCGCTGCCTACCGCAAACACATTACATCCGAGGTTCGGGTTGCGACCATCATTCAAACCTCGCCCGTCACGGGCATCTCGGTCGATGTCATGGCCATTGCCGCCGCCATCCGCGAAAAATCGCCGGACTGCTTCATCATCGTCGATGGCATCCAGCATGCCAGCCACGGCCATATTGATCTCGCGGCTTACGGCGTCGATGGCTATGCCGTCTCGCCCTACAAGGTTTTCTCGCGCCACGGCTATGGCGTGGGCTGGGCCTCCGACCGCCTGACTGCCCTTCCCAAGGAGGGCGTCATCGGCAGCCCGGCAACCCACTGGGAACTCGGCACCCGCGATGCCGGAAGCTACGCCACCTTCTCCGACGTGGTGGAGTATTTCGTCTGGCTCGGCGGCCGCCTTACGAAAAGCAGCGACCGCCGCGCCCGCATCGAAGCGGCGGCAAAAGCCATCCATGACCACGAGCAGCAGTTAGGCCATGCAATGGCCCACGGCACGGGTAATCTGCGCGGCCTTGCCGAACTTCCCGGCGTCAGCATCATTGCCGGTGCCGACAATGCGGAACGCGAGGGGGTTATCTCTCTCACGCTTGATCGCATGGACTCCGTCGACCTCGTGGCCTTCCTGAACGCCCGTGGCGTTCGCACCCACGCCCGCATGGACGATCATTACAGCGGCAATGTCCTTGGCCCCCTTGGCCTGA
>CADEEO010000042.1:0-7906 GCA_902826365.1 uncultured Hyphomicrobiales bacterium
GGTGCGCGCCGACCTGATGGCCCTCCTTGTACGGAGCATTCCGGAAGAGAAGGGTTACAAGGGGCTTTCCATGTTCCTGGCCGAGAAGCCAAGAGGCAATGATGCGGAACCATTTCCGGCGAAAGGCATGAGCGGCAGCGAAATCGAAGTTCTGGGCTACCGCGGCATGAAGGAATTTGAAATCCGCTTCGAGGATTTTGAGGTTAAGGTAGAAAATCTTCTGGGCGGCGTTGAAGGCCAGGGCTTCAAGCAGCTCATGCAGACCTTTGAAAGCGCCCGCATCCAGACCGCCGCCCGGGCCATCGGCGTGGCGCAAAATGCCCTCGATCTCGGCCTTAAATACGCCAGTGACCGAAAGCAATTCGGCAAGCCCATCATCAAGTTCCCCCGCGTGGCCGACAAGCTTGCCCTCATGGCCGCTGAAATCATGGCGGCCCGCCAGCTCTGCTATATGGCGGCGCGGGAAAAGGATGCAGGCCGCCGCTGTGATCTTGAGGCAGGCATGGCGAAGCTCATGGGCGCCCGTGTCGCCTGGTCCGCCGCCGACAACGCCCTGCAGATTCATGGCGGCAATGGCTTCGCCCTGGAATTTGAAATCAGCCGCGTCCTCTGCGACGCCCGCATCCTGAACATCTTTGAAGGGGCCGCCGAAATCCAGGCCCAGGTCATCGCCCGGCGCATTCTCGAAGGCGCAAATTAGCGCGCCCTCACCCGCTTCTGTCACCCCGGCGAAAGCCGGGGCCCAGACTTTTGGCAATGGTGACAGTTGAAAGCCTGGTTCCCGGCTTTCGCCGGGATGACAGAGCTAAAGACATTAGCGCGCGATTATTTTGAGGCCCGTAATGGCGCCGTCCTGGAACAGCTGCGCCACCGCCCCATAGAAATCATCGAGGTCATCGACAATCTCCTGTCCATGAACTTCAATGCTTCTGGGCCGCGCCGTCCGGAACATCGCAAGCCGTGACGCGGTAAAGTCTTTCCACGCGCCCGTCACATCACTGGTGACTACTTGGGGAAAACCCGCCTCCGCCAGATGCGTTTCATACTCAGCCCTGCCAGGCAATCCGGCACACTGGACTTTCACCGCCAGCGCCTTGGCTTCATCGGCAGACAAGGCCCGCGACTTTCCAAAATCCTCGATATACATGACGCCTTCGGGCTTCAGCGCCGCGCGGCAGGCCGAAAACAGTTTTGCACGGTCGGGGATATGCAGGAAGCACAGGAATGAAATGATCGCGTCAAAATTTTCAGCCACCGCGCCGTCGAGAATATTGCCGCAGACATGTTCAACCCGCGATGACAGGCCGCACCGCGCCGTAAGCCCGCGCGCCACCTCATGCAGGTCCGGCTGCAGTTCAAGCGCCGTGACATGGGCGCCGGTTTTTGCCGCGATATAGCGCGCCGGCCCGCCTATGCCGGAGCCCACATCCAGAACCCGCGAACCCGGCTGCAGTTGCAAAACCTCCAGCGCCTCGTCAACCGCATCGGTGCCGAAATAGTGATACTGGTCAAAAGGCGTGAGCTGGTCCACCCGCAGTGCGGCATCAGGCCCGATGCCGAGAGCCGCCAATTCATTGTGAATGCGCTGCACATTGGTGTAAAGTTTCATGGATTTCATGAGGGGGCGCGCTCCAAAACGCCATTATCCCCACAACTCGCAACAAAGGGCAACAGGGCTACTGGCCAATGAATATTTTCAACTATCTCGTCCCGCTCGCCGTCGCCGCCGTGGCCGTTGTCCTGCTCCTCGGCCTGTGGAACATGATGCGCGGCGGCTCCGCCAGCCGCTCGCAAAACCTGATGCGCTGGCGCGTCCTGCTGCAGTTTGCAGCCATTATCATCATGATGGCGGGCCTTTGGTTTGCCAACCGATAGGCGTTGAATTTAAGCCCGTGAATTCCCATATCGCGTTCCGATCGGAGGGAAACCATGTCTCAGACTTCGAATGAAACCAAGGTTACCAGGGACTTCTGGCCGAAATTGAAGAAATCCCTGGCTAGCGTCCCTTTTGCCGAAGAGGTTATCGCCGCCTATTATTGCGCCTTTGATCCGGCCACCCCAATCAAGGTGAAGGGCATCCTGCTCGGCGCTCTCGCCTATTTCATCATGCCCCTTGACGTCATCCCGGACATTCTCCTGGGCCTCGGCTTCACCGATGACATGGCCGTGCTCTACACCGCCATCAGCATGATCCGCAGCCACATGACGCAGGCCCACCGCGACAAGGCGAAAATGACTTTGGAAAAACTCAAGGCTGAAACCATTTAGGCCTTCCGGGTGACGATGAACACGGCGCCGGCGCAAACCGCCATGCCAAGAATTTGCAAAGGCACCAGCGTTTCGCCAAAGACCACGTAAGTGGAGAGCGCCGCCACGGCGGGAACCAGGTAGATCAAGCCGGAAACCCGCGCCACATCGCCATGGCGGATCAGCAGCATCAGCAGCGTGATGGCCGCAAGCGACAGCACGATCACTGACCAGCCGAGAGCCAGCCACGCCTCGAAACTGCCATCGAAACCAAAATTTTCGCTCAGCGCCGCGCCGATGAAAACCACGAGCGAAGCCCCCGCATATTGCCACACGCCGCCGCTCGCCAAGTGCAGTCCCGTGGCAAAGCGCTTCTGGTAAACCGTGCCGAGCGAAACACTGAACGCTCCCAATACGCACAGAGCCGTCGTGAGCGGTGTTATGCCCGACACCGCATCAAGCGTGAGCTTCGGCCACACGACAAGGCCAACCCCTAGAATCCCGACCACGAGGCCAAACCAATGGCGCGAAGTGATCTTCTCGCCCACGATCGCCGCCGCGAGAAAGGCGGTCATCAGCGGTTGCAGTCCCACGATCAGCGCCGAAACGCCCGCCGGCATGCCGTGCGCCACCGCCCAGTAGACCGGGCCGAGATAGCCGCCATGTATCAGGGCTCCCGCAACGGCTGCATGAAAAGCGTGAGTCCGGTCAGGCCAGGCCGCCCGCTGATAGAGTGCAATGGCCACAAACAGGGCGCCGGCGATGGGAAAGCGGATGCTGAGAAAAGTGAGCGGCTCCACATGGCCAGCCGAAAGCCTCGCCACGACAAATCCCGTGGCCCACAGCACCACAAAGAGCGCGGGTGCAAAGGCAATCCAGTTGGGCGCAGGCTTCATGGCATTTTCCATGCCAAGCTTTGCCCGCACATGCGAGTGTTATCTTGAGAACCGTCGCGCATATCGGCTATGCCTAGGCCCATGGACCCAAAGCCGCCGACCATCATCAGCCTTGGCCTCGAGGCGCTGCACCGCCTCTTCGCCGACGAGGCCGTCCCGCTGGCGGGCAACATCGCCTTCCGAACCCTGTTCTCGGTTTTTCCTTTTTTGATTTTTTTGACAGCCCTTGCTGGCTTCTTTGGCAACGCGGATTTGGCTGAGAAGGTCGTCACCTTTCTGCTGAGTGTTGCCCCCGAACAGCTGGCGCATCCGCTGGCATCGGAAATCCGCTCCATCCTCACGGTGCCGCGCACCGGGCTGCTCAGCCTCGCCGCGCTGCTCACCATCTGGAGCGCCATGGGCGGCGTGGACAGCATCCGCGTCGGCTTGAACCGCGCCTATGACCTGAAGGAAACCCGCAACTTGTTTTGGCTTTATGGCCAAAGCGTTCTCTTCGTGATCGGCTCCGCCATTGGACTTCTCATAATAGCCTTGCTGATTGTCTTTGCCCCGGTGGGTCTCGCAGCGCTTGACCGCTTCGCCCCGGACCTGCGCCACAACTTCGCCATCCTGAACCAGTTGCGCTATCCCATCGCCATCGTCATCCTCATTGGGGGCCTGCAACTCTGCCACCGCATTCTGCCTGCGAAGCGGCTCAAAACGCTCCACGTTTTGCCGGGCGTTCTCCTCACCGTCATTGTGTGGATTGCCCTTGCCAGCGCCTTCTCCGCCTATCTCGTGAACTTCAATTCTTTCGCCTCCACCTATGCCTCGCTCTCCGGACTCTTCGCCGCGATGTTTTTTCTCTATCTGGCGGCGCTGGTGTTGATATTCGGCGGCGAAGTGAACCGCGTCCTGCAGGCGCACAGGACATTGCACTCGATAGCGAAGGGCGAAGGCCCAGCCGGAAATGATCCCGAATCATCCTGACCGGAAGATCACTTCACGGCCGCTTCAAGCACGTCATCGAAAGTCTTCAACCCTGCGCGCGGGGCTGACACAAGGACCGCCATGTTCCCCGGCCGGTGCTCGTTCTTCCACATTTTCATGTGCGCCTTCGGAATATCGAGCCAGCTATAGACGTCCGACATGCAGGGGTCGATGCGCTGCGCCATGACCAGGCGGTTGGCGTTGGAGGCCTGCATGAGATTGGCGAAATGCGAACCCTGCACCCGCTTCTGGTGCATCCACAGATAGCGCGCATCCAGGGTGAGATTGTAGCCCGTGGTGCCGGCGCAAATCACCACCATGCCGCCGCGCTTCACCACCAGCACCGAAACCGGAAATGTGGATTCGCCGGGATGCTCGAACACGATGTCCGGGCTGTTGCCCTTGCCGGTGAAGGTCCAGATGGCCTTGCCGAATTCCCGCGCCGCCTTCAGCCAGTCATTGTATTCCGGCGTGCCGACTTTCGGCATCTGCCCCCAGCACTTGAAATTCTTGCGGTTGATCACGCCGCGCGCCCCCAGCTGCATCACGAAATCGCGCTTGTCATCTTCCGAGATCACTCCGATGGCATTGCCGCCCGCCGTGGCGATGAGCTGGACGGCCATGGAACCCAGGCCGCCCGAAGCGCCCCACACCAGAACATTCTGCCCGGGCTTCAGCGTATGCGGACGGTGTCCAAACAGCATGCGGTAAGCGGTCGCAAGAGTGAGCGTGTAACAGGCCGACGCTTCCCACGTCAGGTGCTGGGGCCGGGGCAGAAGCTGCCGCGCCTGCACCCGGGCAAACTGCGCGAATGATCCATCGGGCGTCTCGTAGCCCCAGATCCGCTGTGAGCTGGAAAACATCGGATCGCCGCCATTGCACTCCTCGTCGTCGCCGTCGTCCTGGTTGCAGTGGATGACGACCTCGTCGCCGACCTTCCAGCGCTTCACCTTTTCGCCCACCGCATAGACAATGCCGGAAGCATCGGAGCCCGCCACATGGAACGGGTTCTTGTGGCCATCGATCGGGGAAATGGGGGTGCCTAGGGCAGCCCACACGCCATTGTAGTTAACCCCCGCCGCCATCACCAGGATGAGCACCTCGTCCTGGCCGATTTTCCAGGTCGGCACGACTTCAACCTGCATGGCGCTCTCCGGCGCCCCATGGCGCTCCTGCCGGATGCACCACGCATACATGGTCTGCGGCACATGCCCCAGGGGCGGAATCTCGCCGATTTCGTAGAGGTCTTTGAGCGGGGAAGAAACCGTCGCCGTCATGCTGCTGCTCCTAAAAATTAGGCAGCACCTTAACCAATTCCTGTTGCAGTGCAATATGAGACCGCAGCCGGGCATCTGGGTAAGAATTGGTTTACCCTGCCCTCCAGCGTTCATAGGATAACAACCAATTCCGGCTCATACTGACCAGAGCCTTAAAATATTGGGCAGAAAAAGATGCTAAGTAACATGCTGTATTCCAACATCTACGACACCCTTGAACAACTTGTCCGGCTTGATATGTCAAACGAGGCCTTCCTCGCGTCGCTGCTTTTCAGCGCCGCCGGAGCCTTTCTTTTGGCCCACTTCACGGGAGCGATTGGCAATCTGACGCTGCCTTTGAACTTTTCGGCCCTTTTCATTGGCACCGGCCTTGCCAATATTCTGCTCGACGGCATCGACATTCCAGCCATCCAGTATGAACAGGAAGTGATGCTTTATACCCTGGTCGGGCTCATCCTGGCGTCCTTTGCGATGCTCTGGTGCATCAGGCCGGAGCACGGCCGCTAACCGGCAAACACCGCTAGGGTTGCGCCCCGAAAACAACCGTGCTTCCATATTGCATCGCAAAATGGATGCCTGAATGCCGTCTCGCCCAACATCCGACAAGCCTTGGCTGTTTCGCACCTATGCCGGCCATTCCACCGCCGCTGAAAGCAACCGGCTGTTCCGCTCCAATCTTGAAAAGGGCCAAACCGGCCTTTCCGTAGCCTTCGACCTGCCAACCCAAACCGGCTATGACCCGGACCATCCCCTGGCCCGCGGCGAAGTTGGCAAGGTGGGCGTTCCCGTCTCCCATATCGGCGACATGCGGGCCCTTTTCGAAGGCATTCCGCTCGCCACCATGAATACCTCCATGACCATCAACGCCACCGCCGCCTGGCTCTTGGCACTTTATGTGGCCGTGGCCGATGAGCAGGGGATTCCGCGCAACCAATTATCCGGCACAACCCAGAACGACATCATCAAGGAATATCTCTCGCGCGGCACCCACGTGTTTCCGCCGCAGCCTTCGCTGAAACTCACCACCGACACGATTTCATTTTCGGCAAGCGGCCTGCCGAAATGGAATCCCATGAATGTCTGCTCCTATCATCTGCAGGAGGCAGGAGCCACGCCCGTGCAGGAATTGGCCTACGCACTGGCCACCGCCATCGCCGTGCTCGACGCGGCAAAAATGGAAGTTGACGTCGCTGCCTTTCCGGAAGTGGTTGGGCGCATGTCTTTCTTTGTGAATGCCGGCATCCGCTTCATCACCGAAATGTGCAAGATGCGGGCCTTCACCGAACTCTGGGACGAAATCTGCCGCGAGCGCTATGCCATTGCCGATGAGAAGCAGCGCCGCTTCCGCTATGGTGTGCAGGTGAATTCCCTCGGCCTCACCGAGCAGCAGCCGGAAAACAACGTCTACCGCATCCTGCTTGAAATGCTCGCCGTGGTTCTCTCGAAAAATGCCCGGGCCCGCGCCGTGCAATTGCCTGCCTGGAATGAAGCGCTTGGCCTGCCCCGCGCCTGGGACCAGCAATGGTCGCTCCGCATGCAGCAGATCGTGGCCTATGAAACCGACCTTTTGGACTACGCCGATATTTTTGAAGGCTCGAAGGAAATCGAAAATAAAGTCGAGGGTTTGAAGGCCGAAGCCCGCGCCGAGTTGCAAAAAATTCTCGCATTGGGCGGCGCCATTCCGGCAATTGAATCCGGCTACATGAAACAGGCTCTCGTTCACTCCAACACGGAACGCCTGAAAGCCATTGAACGCGGCGACACCAAACTGGTGGGCGTCAACATCTTCACCACCACAGAAACCTCGCCGCTCTCAACGGGTGATGGCGAAAAAATTCTCACCATTTCCGAGAATGTCGAATTCGCGCAAATCGAAAAATTGAAAACCTGGCGCGCCGCGCGCGATAAAACGGCCGTGGCCGCCACGCTTACCGCCCTCCGCGATGCAGCAGCCGCGGGCCGCAACGTCATGGAGCCTTCCATCGCCTGTGCAAAAGCCGGTGTCACCACCGGCGAATGGGGCGAAACCTTGCGCCAGGTTTTTGGCGAATTCCGCGCTCCCACCGGGGTGTTGCTGGTGATGAATGATCATCCGCAGAAATCACTCGAAGCCATCCGCGCCCGCGTCAAGAAACTCGCCCTTGAACTTGGGCTGACTCCCAAATTCCTCATGGCCAAGCCCGGCCTCGACGGCCATTCCAACGGCGCCGAGCAGATCGCCGTGCGCGCCGCCGATTGCGGGCTTGACGTCACCTATGACGGCATCCGCCTCACCCCTGAAAAAATCGTGGCCACCGCGAAAGAGAAAAAAATCACCCTCATTGGCCTCTCGGTCCTCTCCGGCAGCCACGTTCCCCTGGTCCGCGATGTCATGAACCGCCTGCGCCAGGCGGGGCTGGAACACATTCCCGTTGTGGTCGGCGGCATCATCCCCAGGGAGGACACGCTTGTCCTGAAACAGCTCGGCGTGGCCCGCGTCTACACGCCCAAGGATTTCGACCTCAACATCATCATGAA
>CADEEO010000042.1:8006-13256 GCA_902826365.1 uncultured Hyphomicrobiales bacterium
ACACCCCATGGCCCATAAAAAAGCAGGCGGCTCATCCCGCAACGGCCGCGATACCGCAGGCAGGCGGCTTGGCGTGAAGGCCTTTGGCGGCGAAAACGTCGTGGCAGGCAACATCATCATCCGCCAGCGCGGCACCACCTGGCACCCCGGAACCGGCGTCGGCATCGGCAAGGATCACACGATTTTTGCAACCGTCCATGGCAAAGTGCAGTTTCGCGGCACCAAGAAAAACCGCCAGGTTGTATCGGTTATTCCCATGACGGCCGCCGAATAGGCAGCCCTTGGGATTCAATGAAAAAGGAGAGGCGGTTGCCTCTCCTTTTTGTTTTACGCATTACTGATTTGGCTTAAAAAACCATTCCGACATAACGGTGAACCAGCTTCTTGCGGCCCAAGCCGCCGTTATGCTTTGAAGCCGCCATTTTGAGATTGCCGTTGGAAAGCTTCATGGCCATTTGCAAATGCTTCAATCCGTATTGGACATTGGTGGAAGCATTGAGGAGCTGTGAGCAATTGCCGGAAAACCCGATGCCCTTCGCCGTGGCGCACTTCATCTGGTAAACGCCATACTCGCCGGCAGCACCGCGCGTATTGGGATTATAGCCCGATTCAACCTGGGCAATCCTGAGGGCAAACCAGGTCGGCACCCCATATCCCGGCGCCATTTCCTTGATCAGGGCCACAACCCTGTCGGTATTGGCGGGCGTGACTTTTGCCTTGCGGCTCTTCGTACGCTTCTTGCCCACCTGCGCCGCAGCCACCTTCTTAACCCGCTCCGTGGGCTTCTTGCTCTTCGTATGCTCCGTGGAAAGACTAATTTTGGATTTTGTGCCAGCTTCTGCTGTTACTGTGAATATAGCCGCAGCAAACACAACGGCCGAAAGTCCTGCAATGAGTCTATTTTTCATTTTTATCCTTAAATTTTATAACCGCATCAAAAATTAAGCTTGGATAGACTGGCTCCTCTATTTTAATGTTCATCAATGTCTGGGAAAGGGTTGCGATTAACTGGGTAAATGTGACCATTATGTGGCATCGCACCAAACAATGCTGCGCTGCGATATGCCCTAGGATTGGGGCTCGCAAACGGTTACAAGGCCCCATGAAATTTCTTGATGAAGCAAAAATCTATGTGCGCTCCGGCGATGGCGGAGCCGGTGCCGTGTCTTTCCGGCGCGAAAAATTCATCGAGATGGGCGGCCCCGATGGCGGCGACGGCGGCAATGGCGGCGACGTATGGGTGGAAGCCGTGGATGGCCTCAACACGCTCATCGACTACCGCTACCAGCAGCACTTCAAGGTCAGGACCGCGGGCCATGGCATGGGCCGTTTGCGCGCCGGGGCCAATTCCGATGACATCGTGCTCAAGGTTCCAACCGGCACCGAAGTCTACGAAGCCGACAATGAAACCCTGATCGCCGACCTCGCCAAACTGGGCGACCGCGTGCGCATTGCCCGCGGCGGCAATGGCGGTTTCGGCAATCACTATTTCAAATCCGCCACCAACCGCGCGCCACGCCACGCCAACCCCGGCGTTGAAGGCGAGGAAAGATGGATCTGGCTGCGGCTGAAGCTCATCGCTGATGCCGGGCTCCTGGGCCTGCCCAATGCCGGAAAATCAACGCTGCTGGCCGCCGTTTCCGCCGCCAAGCCCAAGATCGCCGATTATCCCTTCACCACCCTCCATCCCCAGCTTGGCGTGGTGAAAGCCGCCGGCAACAGTTTTGTGCTCGCCGATATTCCGGGCCTCATTGAAGGCGCCAATGAAGGCGTGGGCCTCGGCACGCGCTTTCTCGGCCATGTCGAACGCTGCGCCGTTCTGCTCCATCTCATCGACGTGACCGGCGACGACCCGGTGAATGCCTACCGTGTCATCCGCAAGGAGCTGAAAGATTATGGCCCCGAGCTAGAAGGGAAACCGGAAATCATCGCCTTCAACAAGACTGACGCCATCAGCGGCAAAGAGCTGGAGAAGAAGCTTGCTGACTTCAAGAAGAAGCTGAAAAAAACTCCCATCCTGATTTCCGGAGCCACCCACAAGAACGTGGATGACACCATGAAGCGTCTGCTCACCGTGATTCAGAATGAACGCAAGGCCGCCCGCAAGCAGGAAGAGCGCGGCGTTGAAATTGAGGATTGGCATCCGTGAAGCAGCGCCTGCAAGCGGCCAAGCGCATTGTCGTCAAGATTGGTTCAGCCCTTCTGGTTGACGCCAAGACCGGCGAAGTGAAATCCGCCTGGCTTTCAACCCTCATCGATGATCTGGCAAAGGCCAAGACCGGCGGCGCCGATATCATTGTCGTCTCCTCCGGCGCTATCGCGTTGGGCCGGCGCTCGCTTGGCTTTCCAAAAGGCAAATTGCGTCTGGAAGAAAGTCAAGCCGCCGCCGCCGTGGGCCAGATCGCACTGGCCCAGGCATGGTCGGAAGCATTCCGCACTAAAAAAATCGTCGCAGCGCAAGTTTTGGTAACGTTGAAAGATACCGAAGAACGCCGCCGCCATCTCAATGCCCGCGCCACACTCACTACCTTGCTCGCCCAGGGCGCTGTTCCGGTCATCAACGAAAATGATACGGTTGCAACCTCCGAAATCCGCTACGGCGACAATGACCGGCTGGCGGCCCGAGTCGCCTCCATGATGTCCGCCGATTGCCTCGTGCTGCTCTCGGATATCGACGGCCTCTATTCCGCCCCGCCCGACAAGGCGGGCGCCGCCTTCATTCCGGAAGTGAAGGAAATCACCCCCGAGATCGAAGCCATGGCGGGGAAACCCGTCTCCGGCTTGGGCTCCGGCGGCATGGTCACCAAAATTGAAGCGGGAAAAATTGCGCTTGGCGCCGGCTGCAACATGGTCATCGCTTCCGGCCACGAACCCCATCCACTTGCGCGCATTGTAAAGGGCGAGCGCTGCACCTGGTTTCTCGCCCCGATTTCAGCCTTGCAGTCACGCAAGCGTTGGATTGCCGGAACCCTGCAGCCCGTGGGCCGCCTCATTGTTGACGACGGCGCCCGCACCGCCCTCGGCAAGGGCAAAAGCCTGCTTCCCGCCGGAGTCAGGCAGGTAAAGGGAACCTTTGCTCGTGGCGACACAGTGAGCGTGGTGACCCTCGAAGGGCTGGAGATCGCCCGCGGTCTCGTCGCCTATGATTCAGGCGATGCCGCCCGCATTGCCGGCTTGAAGTCCGCTGACATCGAGCAAACCATTGGCTATAGAGGCCGGGATGAAATCATTCATCGCGATGATCTGGTGATGACCAATGGTGAGCGTTAGCCCCATGCAGGAGCTTGGCCTGAAAGCCCGCAAGGCGGCGGGCGTGCTGGCCCTTGCCTCGACACAGCAAAAAAACGCCGCCCTGCAGGCCATGGCAAAAGCCATCCGCGCCAACGCCAACAAGCTCATTGCCGTAAACGCCTCCGAAGTTGCAGCCGCAAAAACCAGGGACCTGAAGGACTCGTTCATTGATCGCCTCGTCCTCACAACCGATCGCGTTGAGGCCATGGCCAAGGGCCTTGAAGACATCGCCGGATTGCCCGATCCCGTCGGAACCACCCTCAGCGAATGGACCCGTCCCAACGGCATGAAAATTTCGCGCGTCCGCGTGCCCATCGGCGTCATCGGAATTATTTTCGAAAGCCGCCCGAATGTCGCCGCCGATGCGGGCGCGCTGTGCATGAAATCCGGCAACGCCGCCATCCTGCGCGGCGGCTCCGATGGCTTTCAGTCCTCAATCCTCATTGTCGAAGCTCTGCAGCAGGGCCTCGAAGCGGCAGGCCTGCCCGCCGCCGCAATCCAGATGGCGCCGACCACCGACCGCGCCAGTGTCGGAGAAATGCTGTCGGGCCTCGGCGGCGCCATCGACTTGATCGTGCCGCGCGGCGGCAAGAGCCTGGTGGCCCGTGTGCAGGCGGAAGCCCGCGTTCCCGTCTTCAGCCATCTCGAAGGCATCTGCCACGTCTATGTCGACAAATCCGCCAATCCCGCCATGGCCCGCGACATCGTGCTTAACGCCAAGATGCGCCGCACCGGCGTCTGCGGTTCTGCCGAAACCATTCTCATCGACCGCGCCGGAGTCAAAGCAAACCTCTTGCCGATCATCCGCACACTGATTGATGCGGGCTGCGAAGTGCGCGGCGATGCCGAAGCGCAAGCTGCTGACGCCCGCGTGAAGCCCGCAAGCGAAGAAGACTGGTCCACCGAATATCTGGATTCCATCGTCTCGCTTGGCGTTGTGAATGGCGTGGGTGAAGCCATGGCCCATATTGCGAAATATGGCTCCCAGCACACCGACGCCATCATCGCCGACGATGAGAAAACCGCGCAAAAATTTCTGGGCGAGGTCGACAGCGCCATTGTCCTGCACAATGCCTCCACCCAGTTTGCCGACGGCGGCGAATTTGGCTTTGGGGCGGAGATTGGCATTGCCACCGGCAAGCTCCATGCCCGCGGGCCTGTGGGACTGGAGCAGCTCACAACCTTCAAATATCAGGTGCGTGGCTCGGGGCAGATTCGCCCATGATAAAGCCGCCGCTTTTTGGCCGCGGCCAGCGCATCGGCCTGTTTGGCGGCTCCTTCAATCCGGCCCACTATGGCCACTACATGGTGGCCCTTTATGCCTTGAAACGCCTTCAGCTCGACTGGGTATGGTGGCTGGTCTCGCCGCAAAATCCCCTGAAGGATCCCAGCGAAACGGGAGAATATGACGAGCGCCTGAAATTAACCAGGTTGATCGCCAGGCATCCCCGCTTCGTGGTCACCGATCTTGAGAGCCAGGCAAACTCCCACAATACCGCCGAAACCCTGCTGGCCCTCGGCCAGACCTTGAAGCAGGCCAATTTCATTTGGATCATGGGGGCTGACAGCCTGGCCAATTTGCACAATTGGCACCACTGGACGGATATTGTCGAAGCCCTGCCCTTGGCTTCCCTTGCCCGCCCCGGCTATTCCATCCGCGCCCTCGGGAGCCGGGCCGCGCTCCGCTATGCCGCCTCGCGCGTCAAAACCGGCGAGGCGGCAAAACTTGTCACGCAAAAGACACCGGCCTGGGCCTTCCTCCCCATGCCCTTGCGGCCCGAAAGCTCAACGGCGATTCGAAACTTGAACCAGCCCCCGCGAAGCTCTAAACAACGCGCCGGAACCCATAAAGGATAAGACCCTGAAAAAACCAAGCAAGAAGCCTTCCGCCAGATCGAAATCGGCAAAGGCAGCAAAACCCGCCGCCTCTTCAAAGCGCCCGCCCAAGACCGCCGCCGA
>CADEEO010000042.1:13356-19296 GCA_902826365.1 uncultured Hyphomicrobiales bacterium
GTGAAGCCTGCACCGAAGAAGAGGCCTATCGTCAAGGCCAAGGCTGCGGTGAAGCCAAAGGCCGTGGCAAAACCAAAGGCCGCGCCGAAGGCTAAGCCAGCCGTCAAGGCGGTAGCCCCGGTCAGGGTCGAAACGCCAAAGCCCAAGTCCTCCGCCGATCAATCGCTGCTCAGCATCGTCATGGCCCAACTCGAAGATGCCAAGGCCGAGGACATCATCGCCATCAACCTAGATGGCAAGACAGCCATTGCCGACAACATGGTGGTGGCGTCGGGCCGTTCGAACCGCCATGTCGGCGCCATCGCCGATCAGCTCGTCGATAAGCTTAAAGAGGCGGGCCACCGCCATATCCGGGTTGAAGGCATGGACCAGTGCGACTGGGTGCTGGTCGATGCCGTTGATGTTGTCGTCCATCTCTTCCGGCCGGAAGTGCGCAGCTTCTACAATCTGGAAAAGCTCTGGTCGGAACATTCGCCGCAAGAGCCCCACGCCGGATAGGCCATGCGCCTCCAGGTTCTGGGCATCGGGAAATTGAAGGCGGGGCCTGAAAAAACCCTCAGCCTCGAATATCAGACCCGCCTTGAAGGCCTGGGCCGCAAGGCAGGCATTACCAAGCTGACGGTCACTGACTTCACCGAATCCCAGGGCCAGACCGCGGGCCAGCGCCAGACTGAAGAAGCCAAGCTTCTGGCCGCCGCTCTGGCTCCCAAAGCCTTCACCTTGGTGCTCGACGAACGTGGGAAATCCCTCACCAGCGAGGGTTTTTCCCAGCTCCTGCAGCGCCACCTCGATCAGGGCACGCAAGACCTTGCGTTCCTGATCGGCGGTCCCGATGGCCACGGCGCCGAAACCCGGAAACAAGCCGGACAGCTCATCTCGTTAAGTGAAATGACCTGGCCCCACCGGCTGGTGCGTATTATGCTGCTCGAACAAATTTACCGGGCGGTCACCATTATGGTAAATCATCCCTATCACAGATCCTGAGCCGCAATTTGGACAAGCGCGGCTCCTAAAAAAGACGGCGATGTATTACGTGCAAGGACTTAGGAACACGCTCTTCGTGGCCGCCGCCGCGCTTTACCTCCTCGTGCCAGGGGCCACCGCGCAAACCCCGCTGCCCCAGGAAAATGAGCTCGGCTCCGTCGAGCAGGAAATCACCTCGTCGGCCGCAAGTCTTGAAAAAATAAGGGGCGAGATTGCCGCCGCCATCAAGGATCAGGAGCAGATTTCCGACCGGCTCATAACCATTGCCAAGACCATCCAGTCCCAGGAAACCGCCATTACCGCCGCCGAAGAGCGCATCCTGAACCTCCGCAAGGAGGAAATCATCCTGCGCGCCGATCTGGCGGAAAAGCAGGAGGTTCTGTCTGAGCTTCTGGCCGGCTTGCAGCGGCTTGAGCAGAATCCCCCGCCGGCCCTGGTGGTTGAACCCCATGACGTGCTGGCAGCACTCCGTGGCGCCATGATGTTTGGCACCCTTGTGCCGGAACTGCGCGGCGAAGCAGAAATTCTGGCCAGGAAGCTGGCCCGTCTGGACCGCATCCGCACCGCCGTTGAGAAGGAAAAATCCATTCTCAGCGCTAGCGTCACCAACCTGAAAACCGCGCAAATCGATCTCGACCAGCTCATCGCCCAGAAAAAGCAGCTGGTTTTTGACAGCTCCGGAAAGCTGGCCGGCGAGAAAAGGCGCGCCTCCGAGCTTGCCGAAAGAGCCAAATCCCTGAAGCAATTGATTGCTGACCTGGCCGCCGCCAGGCTGAAGCAAGAAGCAAAGAAAACCAGGGAGGCCCTGGCCTTGGAGGCGGAACGGAAGCGCCAGGAGGAATTCCTCCTCAGGCCTTCCGTGGCTTTTTCGAGCGCCAAGGGCCGCCTTGAATATCCGGTTCAGGGCCAAATCTTGAAGCGTTTCGGCCAGGATGACGGCTTGGGAAGCGAACTCCGTGGGCTGGCCGTGGCCACCCGTGCCCAGGCCCAGATCATCGCCCCCGCCGACGGCAAGGTTGAATTTGCCGGGCCTTTCCGCTCCTACGGGCAACTCTTGATTCTCGATGCCGGTGAGGGCTACCTTGTGCTCATGGCTGGCATGAAGGAAATATCGGCCGATATCGGGCAATCCGTCAGGGCTGGCGAACCCGTTGGAATAATGGGAAAAGGCCCTTCTTCTGTCACACTTTTAGGTGATCAGGTACAAGAGGCGCGGCCTGTGTTATATGTCGAGTTTAGAAAAGATGGCGAGGCCGTTGATTCGGCCCCCTGGTGGATTGGTGGAACGAAAGAGGCATTTAAAAATGAAACTACACAATAGCGGCGTTCGGTCATTCGCCCTGGTGCTGGCAGGAGCCGTTTCGGCCACCGTGCTGTGGCATGTTTTTGGTTCGGCGATTGCCGCCTCCAATGCCGATACCTACAAGCAGCTCAATCTTTTCGGCGATGTGTTCGACCGGGTGCGCGCCGATTACGTCGAGGATCCCGATGAATCCAAGATGATCGAAGCGGCCATCAACGGCATGCTCACCTCGCTCGATCCCCATTCCAGCTACATGGATGCCAAGCGCTTTGAAGACATGAGCGTCCAAACCAAGGGCGAGTTCGGCGGCCTCGGCATTGAAGTCACCATGGAGAACGGCTTTGTGAAAGTCGTGGCCCCCATTGATGACACGCCTGCCGCCAAAGCCGGCATCATGGCCAATGACCTGATCACGAAAATTGATGGCGTTGATATCCAGGGCCTGACCCTGAACGAGGCCGTCGACAAGATGCGCGGCGGCGTGAATACCCCCATCACGCTCACCATCCAGCGCAAGGACCAGGCGTCCATGGATGTAAAGCTCGTCCGCGACCGCATTCGCGTGCAGTCGGTGAAGTCAAACCTCGAAGGCGCCGCTGAAGATATTGGCTATGTGCGCATCAGCTCCTTCACCGAGCAAACCCAGGAAGGCCTCGAAAAGGCTTTCACCAGCATGAAGACCAAGATGGGCAGCAAGGCCAAGGGCTACATCCTTGACCTCCGGAACAACCCGGGCGGCCTTCTCGACCAGGCCATTTCCGTCTCCGACAGCTTCCTCGACAAGGGCGAGGTTGTCTCGACCCGCGGCCGCCATGCCGAGGAAACCCAGCGTTTCAGCGCCCAGAAGGGCGATATTTCGGACGGCAAGACGGTGGTCATCCTGATCAATGGCGGCTCGGCCTCGGCCTCTGAAATTGTCGCCGGTGCCTTGCAGGATCACAAGCGCGCCACGATCATCGGCACCCGCTCCTTCGGCAAGGGCTCGGTCCAGACCATTATTCCGCTGGGCAGCCAGGGGGCGCTGCGCCTTACAACGGCGCGTTACTACACGCCTGCCGGCCGTTCCATTCAGGCCAAGGGCATTGATGCCGATATCCTGATTGAACAACCCCTGCCGCCGGAGCTTCAGGGCAAGAATGTCTCCACCGAAGGCGAAGCCAGCCTCAAGGGCCACCTCACCAATGAGGGCGGCGGCGATGAAGGCGGCGGTTCTTCCGCCTATGTGCCCGAGGACAAGACCAAGGACGTGCAGCTGAAAGCCGCCGTCGATTTCCTCCACGGCATCAAGGTGGTGAGCAACGTGAAGCCGGAAGAGACAAAGACCGACGGCACCCCGGAAACCAAGGCGAACTAGCCAATCACCACGACATTCGTCACTCCGGCGAAAGCCGGAGTCTTTCTGGCGTCCTTGAGATTCCGGCTTTCGCCGGAATGACGATTTCTAAGAACGCGGTTAATGAGGCGTTAACGGTTGTCTCGCCACAGTTGGCTCCAAACGAATCGACTGGGTGCACGAATTCCATGAGCCGTGATGAATTGCGACAGCCGCTGAGGAAACGGAGCCTCAATGAGCGCCTTTGGGCCAGGCGCCCCAGTCCGCTGCTGTCCACTTCACTTCTCGCCGCAACCGCATTTATCGCAATTTCGGCCTGGGCCATTCACACCCCCCTTCCCTTCGCCGGGGAACCGATCGTTACCGCCGCCATTCCCGCCGTTGAGGAATTGAAAACCGCCTCCACCACCGCACCCGATGAAGAGGCGGTAGCCGAAGAAACGCCCGCCGAAGACGAAAGCGGGAGCATCCAGATCGAAGCCCCCATCGAGCAGGACAGCTACCAGACGGAAGCCTCCATCATTCTCTCGCCCCGGCGGCCCCTGAAGAAGGCCCCCGTTGATGATCTCATTGAAATAACCACTGTCGGCCAGTTGCCGCGCATTGGCTCAAAAAACAAAAAGCCCTCCGACGTCTATGCCCGCAACACGCCCATGGGCGTGATTCATTCCGACCGCCCGAAGATTGCCATTCTCCTGGGCGGCATGGGCCTCAACGCCAAGCTCACCCAGCAGGCCGTCAAGAATCTGCCGGGGGACGTAACCTTTGCCTTCGCCCCCTACGGCAATAACCTGCAAACCCAGGTCGACAAGGCCCGCGCCGATGGCCATGAGGTGCTCCTGCAGCTCCCCATGGAGCCCGTGGGCTATCCCGCCAGCAATCCCGGGCCCAAAACCCTTCTGGCCAGCGTCAGTGCAGAAGAAAACATGGACGCGCTCCATTGGCACATGAGCCGCTTTGCCGGCTATACCGGCATTACAAACTATATGGGCGGACGCCTGCTGGCCTCGCCCGAAGCCCTGAAGCCGGTGATGGCTGAAATGCGCAAGCGCGGCCTCATCTATCTGGAGGATGCCTCAACCGCGTTGACGGTCTCAGAAACCGTGGCCGCGGAAACCAAGCTCCCCGAACGCCGCGCCCAAGTGGTGATTGATTCCGACCCCACCCCCCAAAGCATTGCCGCGGCCCTTGAACTCCTTGAAGGCGAGGCGAAGGCCAATGGCTTTGCCATCGGCACCGGTTCCGGCCTGGAAGTTACTGTTGACGCTGTGAAGCTTTGGGCCGAACAATTGCAGGACAGGGGCATTCTGCTCGTGCCTGTCAGCGCCATCTTCAAGGGCCGTTTGGGTTAAGTGAGTTAATGAACGAAGCAAAAGTGATTACGGCCTACCGGCCCTGCGTTGGTGTCATGCTGCTCAATCCGCAAGGCCTTGTCTGGGTCGGCCGGCGCTTTCAAAAACAGAATGATGACGGCGTTGGCCACTGGTGGCAAATGCCTCAGGGCGGCATCGACGGGAATGAAGATCCCGCCGCCGCCGCACTCCGCGAACTGGAAGAAGAAACCGCTGTGCGCTCCGCCGAAATCATTGCCGAGGCGCCGGGCTGGTATAACTATGATCTGCCTGAACATCTCATCGGCAAGTCCTGGAAAGGCAAATACCGCGGCCAGACGCAGAAATGGTTCGCCGCGCGCTTTACCGGCAATGACAGCGAAATAAATCTGGCGCCGGCCGGCCACAAGCAGGAATTCGACCAGTGGCGCTGGGCTCCGATGAACGACGTCATCGACGCCATCATACCGTTCAAGAAACCCGTCTATGAGCAGGTCATCGCCGCCTTCAAACATCTCGGCCCATCATGATCTCCCACGTCATTTTCGATTGCGATGGCGTTCTCATCGACAGTGAAAAAATATCGATGGCTGTCGATATGGCCCTGCTTGCGGAGAATGGCATTCATCTCACTGAAGCTGAAATGTACCTCCGCTTTATCGGCCCGACCTTTGAAGACATGGCCGCTGAACTCGAGCGCGAATATAAGAAAATCCTGCCGCCTGATCTGGCTGCCCGCAAAGATGACATGATGCTCGAGCTCTACCGGCGTGATTTGAAACCCGTGCCCGGTGTCATTCCAATGCTGCGCGGGCTTGCCCTGCCTAGGAGCATCGGCACCAATGGCCCGCGGGACCGCGCGCTCGAAGCTCTGCGCATAACCGGGCTCGCGCCTTTCTTTGGCGACCGGTTAACCACCTATGAAGATGTCAAAAACCCCAAGCCCGCCCCCGATGTTTACCAGCTTGCCGCAAAGCGTGCGGGCTTTG
>CADEEO010000042.1:19306-22351 GCA_902826365.1 uncultured Hyphomicrobiales bacterium
CGGCCCACTGCCTGGTGGTGGAAGACAGCGTTACAGGGGCCACTGCGGCCTTGGCCGCAGGTTGCAAGGTGATCGGCTTCACCGGCGTGGCCCATGAACCAGAAGCCAAGGCAAGGGAGTTGAAAGAACTGGGCGTTTCCCTCGTTATCCATGACATGGGCGAGCTTCTGGGAGCCATTTCCCCTGTTGCAGCTTGACTTATTGCACTGCAGCGCCCATATGCTGGCCTATCGACTTCGGTCATTCAAAGAATAACATGAGGCGGCATTCCTGATGCCGCCGTTCCGGCCGAAGCGAAAAATCCGAACAATCCTTTCATGTGGGGTCTGTTTAAGCACAGGGCCAGTGCTGACTCCGCGATTGTCGCGTTGCAGCCCTCGGACATGTCCTGTGCTTTCCCACTCATCTGTCCGAAACAGAAAGATATTTACAAAGTGAATTCATTTTCAGAACTCAACCTCTCGGCTCCCATTCTCAAGGCCATTGCCGCTGAAGGTTATGACAAGCCAACCCCCATCCAGGCCCGCGCCATTCCTGAGCTCCTGAAGGGCCGCGATCTGCTCGGCATCGCCCAGACCGGTACCGGCAAGACCGCTGCCTTCGCGCTCCCCATCCTCGAGCGCCTGTCGCACGCCACCGAGCGTGTTGCCAAGAACTCTTGCAAGGTTCTCGTTCTCTCCCCCACCCGCGAGCTCGCCTCGCAGATCGGCGAAAGCTTCAAGACCTATGGCCGCAACCTGAAAGTCACCCGCGCGGTGGTTTTCGGCGGCGTCTCCATCGGCAAGCAGATTGATATCCTGCGCGGCGGCGTTGATGTTGTCGTTGCAACCCCGGGCCGCCTCGTTGATCTCATCGAGCGCCGCGCCCTCACCTTGGCCAACGTCGAAGTCCTCGTCCTTGACGAAGTGGACCAGATGCTTGACCTGGGCTTCATCCACGCCATCCGCAAGATCACCGGCATGCTGCCCAAGGTGCGGCAGAATCTTTTCTTCTCGGCCACCATGCCGAAGGAAATTTCCAATCTGGCGGCGGGCCTTCTGAACAGTCCTGTGCGGGTTGAAGTGGCTCCCGTGGCCACCACCGTGGACCGCGTGAACCAGAGCGTCATCCATGTCGACCAGGCCAGCAAGCTCAAGGTGCTGGTGGATATTCTCAAAGACAACAACATGACCCGCACCCTTGTCTTCAGCCGCACCAAGCATGGCGCCGACAAGATCATGAAGGGCCTGACGGCGGCGGGCTACACCGCCTCCGCCATTCACGGCAACAAGAGCCAGGCCAACCGCGAAAAGGCGCTGGCCGGATTCAAGGCTGGCAAGATCCTCGTGCTGGTCGCAACCGATATCGCGGCGCGCGGCATTGACGTTGATGGCGTCAGCCACGTCATCAACTACGACCTGCCCCACGTGCCGGAATCCTACGTCCACCGCATCGGCCGCACCGCGCGTGCGGGCGCTGAAGGCGTGGCGATTGCATTCTGTGCCGGTGACGAACGTTCATTGTTGAAGGACATCGAACGCACCATCCGCCAGAGCATCCCGGTCGTGCAGCACGCGCTCGGCAAATCAAACCTGCCACCTGCTGAAAACGAAGCCCGCCGTCCCAACGGCCGACCTTCACAGCCTCAGGGCCAGAAGCGCCAGTGGAATCCCATGGGCAAGGATGGCGGCAAGCCATCCAGAGACAATCGCTCGCATAAAGCGGGCGGTGCGCGCCCCAACGGCGGCAACAACCCGCCCAAGCGCAACAACGGCGGCAAGCCAAGCTGGATGCAAGAAATCAGCGGCGCCAAAACCGACCGCCGCCCCGTAAGAATGGGCGAGTAATAAAAACCCTCATGCTGAGGTGCCCGGCAAAGCCGGGCCTCGAAGCATCTGTTTCCGCATCCATCAACCCTTCGAGGCATGGCTCCCGCCATGCACCTCAGGGTGAGGATAGAAAAATTTACTCCCAATTCTCATCATGCCCGCGCTCGACGCGGGCATCTTCTTTTGGGGTCAGCAAAGAAGATAACAAAATCAAGTCCGATCATAATGAAAAATTGAACGTGCAAACAGAAAAAGCCCGCGATCATCTAGCGGATTTTTATTCCACCAAGTCATATTCAACATCGACCTCGTAGCCGACATTGACTTCACCTTGAAGCGTTATAGGTGCCAAATCAGGTGTTGAACTATCAGGTATATCGGCGAACGCGCCCATCTGTAGCGGTTGCGGTTCAACCGCGCGCCCATTCGCAATCATGGTGATCGACCCAAGCTTCATCCCGGCTGCCTGTGCACTCAGTTCCGCTTCTTTACGCGCATTTTCAAACGCCAGCTTACGGGCCTTGTCGACCAAGGGTTTCGAATCCGCGACCATAAAACCAAGTTGGCCAATGTCATTGCCGCCAGCCTTGATGGCCTTTGCAATGATAAGTCCCAATTTGTCCATGTCCCTGACAATAATGTTCAGGGAATTTGTAACCCTAAATCCAGACGAAACAAAATTGCCTTCATTATCTCTTCGGTTGTCACTACGGAAATTGTACAAGGATGTCTGCATATCAGACTGCTTGATGCCTTCACTCGCAATTGCCGAGATCAAATTTTTCATAACAGCGTTGTTTTCAGCTTGCGCCTGATCGGGAAGGTTATTCTGAGTATCAACCCCTATGCTTAGGAGGGCAATATCGGGCTCAACTCGCACCGCTGCTGATCCATGCACGGTAATTTTGGCCGCATCGGCCTGAGCTATTGATATTGCAAGAGTCAGCGCCGCAAACACTGTTATGCGGGACCTCTTTTTAGAATTGAGCCCTAAAGTCATGAATTTCCTTTCCAAATTGCCAAGTTATGATACATGTCCGTTTAAGGTGAATTTGGGGCGTAAACAGTTCTCCTATCCCGCACACCTATCTCAACTCACAAAAATCGCAGCACACGCGCTTTAAGCAACCGAACCAAGTCTGGGTCCATGAAATCATACTCATCTGGAATATCAAGGCAGATTAGACGCTTACCTTTGAGATGTTTGTGGAACTTCTTAGAAAGTTTATTGCGATGA
>CADEEO010000043.1 GCA_902826365.1 uncultured Hyphomicrobiales bacterium
AAGAACTTCCAGAACGGATAGCCGTCGACGAAGGCGGTCTCGTCGAGCTCGCGCGGCACGCCGCTCATGAAGCCCTCGAGGATCCACACCGCCAGCGGAATGTTGAACAGGCAGTGCGCGAGTGCCACCGCGATGTGCGTGTCGAACAGCCCGATTGACGAATAGAGCTGGAAGAACGGCAGCGCGAACACCGCCGGCGGCGCCATGCGGTTGGTGAGCAGCCAGAAGAACAGGTGCTTGTCGCCGAGGAAGCGGTAGCGCGAAAAGGCATAGGCCGCAGGCAGCGCCAGCGCCACGGAGATCACCGTGTTCAACGCCACATAGGTGATGGAATTGATGTAGGCGCCATACCAGCTTGGATCGGTGAAGATCGTCCGGTAGCTATCGAGGGTGAATTCATGGGGATAGAGCGAAAAGCGGTTGATGATCTCGTTGGTGGTCTTGAACGACATGTTGACCAGCCAATAGATCGGCAGCATCAGGAAAATAATATAGACAATGGGAACGAGATAGCGCTTCGACATCAGTTTGCCTCGTTTCGCATCATGAGAGTGTAGAACAGCCAGCTGGCGAGCAGGATGATGAGGAAGTAGACGATCGAGAACGCCGCCGCCGGCCCCAGGTCAAATCCGCCCAGCGCCTTCTGCACCAGGTCGATGGAGAGGAACTTAGTGGCGCTGCCCGGCCCGCCGCCGGTCAGCACGATGACCTCCGTATAGATCATGAAACTGTCCATGAAGCGGAGCAGGATGGCGATGGTCAGCACATGCTTGAGTTTCGGCAATTGAATGTAGCGGAACACCGCCCAGGGCCTTGCGCCATCGATCTTGGCGGCCTGATAATAGGCATCGGGAATGGACACGAGGCCCGCATAGCAGAGCAGCACGACAAGCGAGGTCCAGTGCCAGACATCCATCAGGACAACAGTGAACCAGGCGGCGGCGGGATCGCGCGTGTAATTGTAGGGAATCCCCAAGGCATTTATGCCCCGGCCGAGAAGGCCAATGTCCGGCAGGGCCATGATGTTCCACATGGAGCCCACGACGTTCCACGGCACCAGCAGGGGCAAGGCCATCAGCACAAGGCATACCGACACCCAGGGACCCTTGCGTGGCATGCAAAGCGCGATTGTCAGGCCCAACGGCACCTGAATGAGCAAGGCCACTGCGGTGAAGATGATCTGGCGGCCAAGCGAATCCCTAATCTGGTCGTTCTCAAGCAACTGCTTGAACCAGATGGTGCCCGACCAGAAGAATTCATTGTTGCCGAAGGTTTCCTGGACCGAATAGTTCACCACGGTCATCAGGGGCACAAGGGCATTGAAGGCAACCACGAGGAAGACGGGGAGCACCATCCACCAGGCCTTGTTGTTGAAGGTCTTGTTCATCGGGCCTCTCCCGCGAGCCAGCCGTCGTTGTAGATTTGCGTATGAGCCTTGTCGAAAGCCAGATGCGCCTTGCCCTCGGGGATGGCGGCTCCTTCCGGCACGATCAGTTTGACGGAATTCTCGCCAAGCCGCGTGTCAACCACGCGGTAGCGGCCGATGTCGGAAACCTTCACGACATTCACCGGCAGGCCCTTGCTGGCAAAGGTTACAAATTCCGGCCTGACACCCAGTTCCAGGCGGCTTGAGCCGTTGGACAACGCGGCGTTGCCGGCTGCAATCTCATGGCCGTCCACAAAGGCTTTACCGCCCTTGACCATGCAAGGCATCACATTCATGCCGGGCGAGCCGATGAAATGGCCCACGAAAACATGCTTGGGCTTCTCGAAGAGCTCGATGGGGGTTCCGGTCTGCACGACTTCACCGTTATTCATCACCACAACCTGGTCGGCGAAGGTGAGCGCCTCGGTCTGGTCGTGGGTCACGTAGATCATGGTGCGCTTGATGCGGTGCTGCAACTCCTTGAGCTTGGAGCGAAGCTGCCATTTGAGATGGGGATCAATGACGGTGAGCGGTTCATCGAACATGATGACGTTGACGTCGGAGCGGACAAGGCCGCGGCCCAGGGAAATCTTCTGCTTGCCGTCGGCGGTGAGGCCGGAGGCGCGTTTCGAAAGGGTTGACGTCAGCTCCAGCATTTCGGCGATGGAGGTCACCCGCTTTTTGATCTCCGCTTCATCGACTTTCCGGTTGCGCAGGGGGAAAGCCAGATTGTCGTAAACCGTCATGGTGTCGTAGATCACCGGGAACTGGAACACCTGGGCGATGTTGCGGCGTTCCGGGGTTTCATTGCTGACATCGCGGCCGTCAAACAGGATGCGGCCTTCGCTGGGATGAAGCAGGCCGGAAATCAGATTGAGCAGCGTGGTCTTGCCGCAGCCCGAAGGTCCGAGAAGTGCATAGGCCCCGCCATCGGCCCAATCGAGATGGACGCGCTTAAGGGCGAAGTCTTCGTCGCGCTTGGGCTCCGGCAGGTAGGAATGGCGCAGATTTTCGATTGTTATCTTGGCCATCAGGACACCAGCTTTCCGGCAGCATCAAAGAACAGGGCGCGGGAGACGTCGGCATGGAATGTCGCCGTTTCGCCGACCTGGTGGGGATGAACGCCATGGGACTGCGACACCCAGGTCTGGCCGCCCACATCGATATGCACCACGCTCTCGGAACCCGAAATCTCGGTTACCAGCACACGGCCTGAAAGGGCGCCGCTGGTTTCCGACGACTTCTGCGGCAGCACGTAGTGGGGCTGCAGGCCGATGCTGTAGTCACCGTCAGGGAGCTTTTCGGCGCCGGCGGCCACGGGCCAGGATACGCCGCCTTGGGACAGTTGCAATTTCTTGCCCTTCTTCGTGACCCTGGTGATGTTGATTGGTGGATCGGAAAACACCCGCGCCGAGACGAGCGAATTGGGCTTGCGGTAAATTTCCGCCGTAGGACCGAACTGGGTGATGCGGCCTTCGTGCATGGTCAGCGTCTGGTTGCCGAACAAGAGCGCCTCGTGGGGCTCGGTCGTGGCATAGAACACAATGGCGTTGCGGCCCGAGAAAAGCTTCGGCAGTTCGTCGCGCAGTTCCTCGCGCAGCTTGTAGTCAAGATTGGCCAAGGGCTCATCGAGGAAAATGAGATCGCTGTCCTTCACGATGGCGCGGGCGATGGCGGTGCGCTGCTGCTGGCCACCGGAAAGTTCGGCGGGCTTGCGGCCAAGCATGGGCGTGAGCCGCAGGATTTCCGCTGCTTTACCCACACGGGATTTGACTTCGCTTTCCGCCATGCCGGTGACGCGGAGCGGCGAGGCGATGTTCTCAAAGACCGAGAGCATGGGGTAGTTGATGAATTGCTGGTAGACCATGGAGACGTTGCGCCGCTGCACGGGCACGTGGGTCACATCCTTGCCCCGGTGCCAGATTGCACCCGCCGTCGGCTTCTGGATGCCCGCCATCAACTGCATGAGAGTGGTCTTGCCGGCGCGCGTTGCGCCCAAGAGGATATTGAACGAGTTGTCGTCAAAGACAAGGCTCGTGTCATGGATGTGCATGTCCGCGCCGACGCGCTTAGACACATTTTTGAGTTCAAGTGTCATCGGGGGCGTTCACTATGTCCATCGAAATCAACTGTAGCACGAATAGGCCGGACACATGAAGTGCCCGGCCCACCGCGGGAGGTTAGCAGCAGATTACTGGGTCCACTGCTTGATGATTTCATCATAGGCGATAGTGACGCCTTGCTCTTTTTCGTTTTCGATCTTGGCTTTCGGGCCATCGGCCTTGCCAAGCCACTCGGACGGATCCTTTTCCGCATTCAGGCGCGGGCCACAGCCACCATAAGTCTTGTTGGCTTCGTCCGCGGCCTGCATACGGCCCATGATCTGGTCCATTTCGCTGGCGAGACGGTCCATCGCCTGCTGCGGCGTGAAGGCGCCGGAGTTCACGTCACCGATCTGCTGCCACCAGAGCTGTGCCAGCTTTGGATAGTCAGGCACGTTGATGCCGGTTGGCGACCAGCGCACGCGGTCCTTCGAGCGGTAAAACTCGACGAGACCGCCAAGATTGGGAGCGCGCTCGGTGAATGATTCATGGCGGGCCGTTGAGTCCCGGATGAAGGTCAAACCGACCTGGCTCTTCTTCACGTCAACCGTCTTGGACACGGCAAACTGGGCATAGAGCCAGGCTGCCTTGGCGCGATCGGCCGGCGTTGATTTCAGGATCGTCCACGAGCCCACGTCCTGATAGCCGACCTTCTGGCCATCCTTGTAGTAGACGCCGTGGGGCGATGGAGCCATGCGCCACAGGGGCTTTCCGGCATCATCAACGGTGTTGTTGCCTTCGCTCTTTGGAGCAACCATCGAGGCGGTGAAGGCGGTGTACCAGAAGATCTGCTGGGCTACGTTGCCCGAGGAAAGCGCCGGCAATGACTGGTAGAAGTCATAGTCCGCCGCTCCCGGAGGGGCGTATTTACGGAGCCATTCATCCCACTTGGCAATGGCATAAACCGAGGCGGGGCCATTGGTTTCGCCACCGCGCGAGACAGACGCGCCAGACGGGTTGCAGGAACCCTTTTCCATGCGGATGCCCCATTCATCAATGGGAACGCCGTTTGGCTCACCGGCCGAGCCAGCGCCAGCCATTGAAAGCCAGGCATCCGTCATGCGCCAGCCCAAGTCAGGGGCGCGCTTGCCGTAGTCCATGTGGCCATAAATTTTCACACCGTCAATTTCCTTCACGTCTTCGGTGAAGAATTGAGCGATGTCCTCATAGGCCGACCAGTTCACGGGAACGCCGAGGTCATAGCCGTATTTGGCCTTGAACTTTTCCTGCAGGTCAGCCCGGTCAAACCAGTCCTTGCGGAACCAGTAGAGGTTGGCGAACTGCTGGTCGGGCAATTGATAGAGCTTGCCATCCGGACCGGTGGTGAACTGGGTGCCGATGAAGTCGGCGAGGTCGAGACCGGGGTTGGTCACATCCTTGCCTTCGCCGGCCATGAAGTCGGTGAGGTTCACCGACTGCTGCAGGCGCGAGTGGGTGCCGATCAGATCGGAATCGTTGACGTAAATGTCATAGAGGTTCCGGTTGGTCTGCATCTGGGTCTGCACGGCCTGCACAACTTCGCCTTCGCCAAGGATCTGGTGGTTCACCTTAATGCCGGTGATTTCCTCGAAGGCCTTGGTCAGCACTGTTGATTCATAGGTGTGGGTCGGAATGCCTTCCGACAGAGCGTTGATTTCCATGCCCTTGAAGGGTTCGGCGGCCTTGATGAACCATTGCATTTCCTTCAACTGCTCCTCTTTCGAAAGGGCTGAAGGCTGAAATTCTGCATCGATCCACTTCTGGGCCGCGGCTTCGTCGGCATAGCTTGGGCTGGCGAACGCGCAGAGCGTCAGGGCAGCAGCCGTCGCTAGAAGCTTCATTTTCATCGATTATCCTCCCATAAAGAATTTTGGCGCCTTTGTTGGAGCCTTGCCGCAATATCAAACGAAAAAAAATGAACGTCAATAGAAATGTTATCGAAAGTATTGTGCGACGCAATGAAAGATATTGCGTTGCAGTATTGCTTAAAGTGAAAAAAAATGAAAAAAGGGAAATGAAAAGAGTTTCCTGGACCCCGAGATGACCCAACTGAGCCCGCGCCAGCACCAAATCCTTACCCTTGCGCGGGCCACGGGCACCGTCCAGGTGGATGATCTGGCGGAGCGATTTGATGTCACCCCGCAAACCATCCGCAAGGATTTGAACGAACTTTGTGACGGAAGATTGTTGGCGCGCACCCATGGCGGGGCGATGCTGACATCGGGCGTCGAAAATGTCGCCTATGAATCGCGCCGGCAGCTTGCGGCCATTGAAAAACAGGTCATCGGCCAGCGCACCGCAACCCTCATCCCCAACAACTGCTCGCTCTTCATCAACATCGGGACGACGACGGAAGAAGTGGCACGCGCCCTGGTGCATCATGAAGGACTGCTGGTCATCACCAACAACATTCATGTGGCCACCATCCTCATGCCCTGCCCGAAGATTGACGTGATCATTGCCGGCGGCGCGGTGCGCCGCAGTGACGGCGGCATCGTCGGCGAACAGGCGGTGGACTTGATCGCGCAGTTCAAAGTTGATCACGCGGTGATCGGTGTCTCAGCCATCGATGATGACGGCGCCATGCTTGATTTCGATTACCGCGAGGTGCGCGTGGCGCAGGCCATCCTGAACAATGCGCGCAACATCATCCTGGTTTCCGACGCCATGAAGTTCACGCGCTCGGCGCCTGTGCGCATCGGTCATCTTTCGCAAGTCGACGTTTTTGTGACAGACCGTGCTCCGCCCGACGCCATCGTTGAGCTGTGCCAGCACAGCGGCGTCGAGCTCGAGATCACCGACACCGGACAGGGTTACGATTCCACAATACAGGCCGCAGAATGATTTATGATGTGTTTGTTATCGGCGGCGGCGTCAATGGCTGCGGCATTGCGCGCGATGCGGCGGGCCGGGGCCTGAAGGTGTTTCTCGCCGAACAGGGCGACCTTGCCTCGGGCACATCCTCGGCTTCGACCAAACTGATTCACGGCGGCCTGCGCTATCTCGAGCATTATGAATTCCGCCTGGTGCGCGAGGCGCTGATTGAGCGCGAAGTGCTGCTAAAAGCCGCTCCGCATATCATCTGGCCACTGCGCTTTGTTCTCCCCCATCACAAGGGCCTGCGGCCACGGCCCCTCATCCGCCTTGGGCTTTTCCTTTATGACCATCTCGGCGGGCGCAAGATTTTGCCGCCGACGCGCAGCATCGATCTGCACAGCGACATCACCGGCGAGCCGCTCAAGCCGGAATTTTCCCATGCCTATGAATATTCCGATTGCTGGGTGGAAGACGCGCGGCTGGTGGCGCTGAATGCCAGGGATGCGGCCAACCAGGGAGCGGAAATCCACACCCGGACAAAATGCACCAGTGCCCGGCGGGCGAAGGGCAATTGGGAAATCAAGATTCTGCCCGATGGCGGCAAGGAAGAGACAATCCAGGCCAAGGTATTGGTCAATGCGGCAGGGCCTTGGGTGAGCGAGGTTTTGGGGAGCATTGTGGGGCGTGACAACCCGGACAGGATCCGAATGGTCAAGGGCAGCCATATCGTGGTTGACCGGCTTTACGATCACGACCGCTGCTATATTTTCCAGAATGCCGATGGCCGCATCTGCTTTGCCATTCCCTACGAGCAGAATTTCACCCTGATCGGAACGACGGACGAAGACCACAAGGGCGAGCCCGGAAATCCGCAGATCACCGACAGCGAAATCAACTACCTGCTGTCATCCACCAGCGAATATTTCAAGCTGCCGATCACGCGCGAACAGGTGCGCTGGACCTATTCAGGGATCAGGCCGCTCTACGACGACGGGGCCAGCAAAGCGCAGGAAGCGACGCGTGACTATGTGCTGAAGCTCGATGCGCCCAGCGGCCAGGCGCCGCTGCTCTCGGTGTTCGGCGGCAAGATCACCACCTTCCGCAAGCTGGCGGAATCGGTGCTGGAAAAGCTTGCGCCGTTTTTCCCCAAGGCCAAGAAGCCTTGGACTGCGGGTGCGGCGCTGCCCGGCGGCGACTTTCCCTTCGATGAAGTGGAAACGCGCATTGCCGAGTTGCAGCGCAAATACTCGTTCTTCTCACCGCAGAATGTCAGGCGGATTTTCCGCGCCTATGGCACTAACGCGGAAAAGATGTTCGATAACGCGCGCTTTGCCACAGACATGGGCAAGAGCTTCGGCCCCTTGAGCGAACGCGAGATCCATTATCTCATCGCCGAGGAATTCGTGCGCGAACCCGACGACATCCTGTGGCGCAGGTCAAAGCTGGGCCTGCATCTTTCGGCAGACGAGCAGAAGGCGTTGCGCGAGCATATGAAGCCTGCTGTAAAAGAAAAGAGTTCCAAGCGCGCGAAGGGGTAAGGCGATGCCTGATTTCATTCTGGCCATTGATCAGGGCACAACCTCGTCACGCGCCATTGTCTTTGACGCGAAGCTCAGGCCCAAGGCCTCGGCCCAAAAGGAATTCAAACAGTATTTTCCCGATTCGGGCTGGGTTGAGCATGATCCGGAGGAAATCTGGAAGTCGGTGCTGGCCACCTGCCGGGCTGCGATCAGCAAGGCCAGGACCGCGTCCAAAAATATCCGCTGCCTCGGCATCACCAACCAGCGCGAAACCACGGTGGTGTGGGAGCGCAAAACCGGTAAGGCGATCCACAAGGCCATTGTCTGGCAGGACCGGCGCACGGCGGAGATTTGCGCCGGACTGAAAGCCCAGGGGCATGAAAAGCTCTTCACCGCCAAGACCGGGCTGCTGCTTGATCCTTATTTCTCCGGCACGAAAGTGTCGTGGATTCTTGATCATGTGAAGGGTGCGCGGGAGCGGGCCGAGCGCGGCGAATTGTGTTTCGGCACGATCGACTCGTTTTTGATCTGGCGGCTCACGGGCGGCGAATCCCATGTGACAGATGCCACCAATGCATCGCGCACCCTCCTCTGCAATATCCATAGCGGCACTTGGGACGATGAGCTGCTGGGAACCCTCCGCGTTCCCCGTGCGATGCTGCCGGAGGTGAAGGATTGCGCGGCGGATTTCGGTGTCTGCGATGGCAAGTTCTTCGGCGCGGCCATTCCTATTCAGGGCGTGGCCGGGGACCAGCAGGCAGCCACTATCGGCCAGGCCTGCTTTGATCCCGGCATGATGAAATCGACCTATGGCACGGGCTGCTTTGCCTTGCTCAACACGGGAACTGTGGCGGTTGCCTCCAACAACCGGCTGCTCACCACGGTGGCCTATCAGCTTGAGGGAAAGCGTACCTATGCGCTGGAAGGGGCAATCTTCATCGCGGGGGCAGCGGTTCAATGGCTGCGGGATGGGTTGAAGGTGGTGAAGAAGGCCGCCGATACGGGTGCGCTGGCCAAGGCCGCAGACAAAAACCAGAGCGTCTATCTGGTCCCAGCGTTTGTCGGCCTCGGTGCGCCCTACTGGAACGCCGAAGTGCGCGGCGCGCTTTTCGGCCTGACCCGCGCTACCACAAACAAGGAACTGGCGCGGGCCGCTCTGGAAGCGGTTTGCTACCAGACCAATGATCTTCTGGAGGCGATGAAACGGGATTGGGGGGCCACGGGGCAAACCATCTTGCGGGTTGACGGCGGCATGACGGCCTCCGACTGGACCATGCAATTTCTTGCCGATGTCCTGGGTGCGCCGGTTGACCGGCCCGTGGTGCTGGAAACAACTGCATTAGGCGCCGCCTATCTCGCGGGCCTGCAGGCGGGCCTGCTGCCGAAGCCCGAGATTTTCGCCAAGACGTGGAAGAGGCAGAAGCGCTTTACGCCGAAGATGGACACAGAAACCCGCGCGCGCAAACGGGCGGGTTGGGCCGAAGCGGTCAAGAAACTGCTGGCTTGAAATGGCGCGGGGACGCCGCGCCATTTCTAATTCACGGACTCAAAGCCCCCAATAGGGCGGGACGTTGTAATGCTCGTGAACTCGGGTTTCCCAGTCGCGGCTTTGCCAGGAGTCATCGCTGAATTCCGGCGAATCGCGCAGCTGCTTTTCGTCCACATCGGTGCGGAAGCCGTCGAGCTTCGTATCATAGCTTAGCCTGGCCCAGGGCAGAGGATAATGATTGTGGCCGATGCCGATGAAGCCGCCAAAACTCAACACGGCATAGACAACCTTGCCTGACACCTTGTCGATCATCAGGTGGTCGATCTCGCCGATGCGGGCACCTTTCCGGTCATAAACCTTGGTGCCTTCCACATCTTCGCTGGAAATGAAGGCATGATTGGGATGTGCAGTATCCATTTTCGCTACTCCTCATAACTTCGCCGTCTTAGAAATCTTCCGCGGCGTCAGGTGAAAGCGCCGCGGAAGCACCAACGCAAACTACTTCATCGCCGTTCTGTCAAAGACCGGCAACGCCTCCAGTTGCTCCTTGGAGGCGGCGATCGTCAGACGAAGCGTGTTATTCTCATCCTTGACGGCGGTGATGTCACCGATGGGAATGGCTACATCTTTCTCGCCAATTCCGAGAAAACCGCCGACGCCAACAATGGCCACGATATTGTCAAGTTCCTTGTTCATGATGAGATCATTGATCTCGCCAATATTCTCGTTGGCGGCAGTGTAAACCGCTTGGCCCATGAACTGGGAGGCAAGCACGGCATTGGACGGAACTTCCGTATTGCCGACAGTCGTTGTTGCGCCGTCGGTAGCAGGTGCGGCGGGGGCCGCAGCCGTGCTGTCAGGCGCGGCTGGCGTTGCAGCTGTATTGTCCTGTTTTGGAACTTCGGTCGTTCCAGTCGTTACCGCAGGGTCGGTGGACGTTGCCGGAGCATTCGCAGCGCTGCCCGCAGCCTTGCACTCGGCGGAGAGGTCAGCTTCAGGCACTGTGCCTGCGGCAGGGCAATTAACTTTGTTTTGCACCTCAGGCGCCGGGGCTGCTGGCGCCGCTTCCTGGGCATAGGCCATGCCTGAAGCACAAAGCAGTGCAAGCACGGCAACGGTGTTTCTGAAATTGTTCATGGGGTGGTCTCCTTTCGTAGTTGAGTGTCCATCGAACGGGTGAGGGGCCGAGAGGTTCCCTGCAACTGGAATTCAATTTGCGAAAATCACCAGCGTCATGGCAAAAGCGAAAATGATCCCAAGCAGACCAAAGGACAGGACATAGCGCACACCATGCCCGGTCACGCCCTGCCGCGCCCGATCCGTCGCCACAGCGGTTTCGGGCTCCAGATCTTCCGCCTCACTGCGACGCAGAGGCTGCTGCATGTTCTATCCTTTGCTTTGAATCACCTAAAATGAAACGTTTGGCCGCAGATATGGTTCCGGGGGGAAGCTGGATAAAAACAAAGAAGTCCTCCCGAGGGAGGACTTCGAATGATGCAGACGTACCAGAACCACTATTGTGTCGTAGTCGCTGGAGGCTCGGCGGCCGGTGGAGTCGGAGCCTCAGCGGCAGGCGGGGTCGGAGCCTCGGCTGCTGGCGGGGTTGCCGGGGCCGGCGCCAGCGGATCCGATGTCGCCGGGGCCGAGTTATCCGTCACAGCCGGTGTGGTAGAGGTCCCGCTCCAATCGAACGAGAGCGCAAAAAGAATGCCAAGCACCACGACCAGAGCCGCGATGATAAGGCCTGTCGAACTGCCCGATGGACGGGCTGTCTGGTCGACATAAACATTGGGGGAAACGGGATCGGCAATAGGCGACCGATAAGCAGGATCATCTTCCCGGTATTCGGATTCAAGTTCAGGCACGATCCTGGGCTTCTGTTGGGGTGATGCCATGATGGTTACTCCTTGCAGGGTTGATAACAGAGGTCCAAACGTGAAGGGAGGCAGAATGGTTCCAAGATTTTTGCAGGCCGCCGGAAGATTAGTCCGGACCTGTCAGATATTATTGCAACCCATCGTTGCTCATGGTCCCATTGCCGGGCCGCAAAAAATGCATCACACTCTTGTTTTTAATGGGAGAAAATAACGTGAGCGCTGCCGAATCCGCCGCCGTGTCTGCCTGGCTCTCGAAGTTCGAGACCGCCCTTTCAAAATCCGATGCCAAGGCAGCCGCAGCGCTGTTTGCCGGTGAGTGCTACTGGCGCGATCTCGTGTCCTTCACCTGGAACATCATTACACTTGAAGGCCGCGCCGCCATTGAGGCGATGCTGAAGGAGGTGCTCACCAAGGTGAAGCCTTCCAACTGGAAAATCGAAAGCGAAGCAACGGCAAACGATGGCGTCGTCGAGGGCTGGTTCACCTTTGAAACGGCAGTGTCGCGTGGGCGCGGAATCCTCCGGCTGAAGGACAGCAAATGCTGGACCCTGCTTACCACCATGGTGGAACTGAAAGGTCATGAGGAGCGTAAAGGCCCTAAGCGCATCATGGGGGCCGAGCACGGCGTTGCAAAGAACCGCAAGAACTGGTTGCAACTCAAACAGGAGGAAGAAGCACGGCTTGGCGTCAGTGAACAGCCGTATTGCTTGATTGTTGGTGGCGGCCAAGGCGGCATTGCCCTGGGAGCCCGCTTGAAGCGGATTGGGGTTCCCACCATCATCGTGGAAAAGAATGAGCGGCCCGGCGACAGCTGGCGCAAGCGCTACAAGTCGCTCTGCCTGCATGATCCGGTCTGGTATGACCACATGCCCTATATTCCCTTCCCCGATGACTGGCCGGTTTTCTCGCCCAAGGACAAGCTTGGCGACTGGCTGGAAATGTACGCAAAGGTCATGGAGTTGAACTACTGGGGCTCGACGGTTTGCGAGAGTGCGGCCTATGACGAAGCCAAGCAGGAATGGACGGTGAAGGTGGCGCGCAACGGCAAGCCCATCACGCTCAAGCCCAAGCACCTTGTGCTGGCCACGGGCATGTCGGCGGTTCCAAACATGCCAAAGTTTCCCGGCATGGAAAAATTCAAGGGCAACCAGCATCATTCCAGCAAGCATCCCGGCCCCGATGCCTATGCGGGCAAAAAATGCGTGGTGATCGGCTCCAACAATTCCGCTCATGACATTTGCGCGGCCTTGTGGGAAGCCGGCGCCGATGTCACCATGATCCAGCGCTCGTCGACCCATGTGGCACGGTCCGATTCCTTGATGGAGCTTGATCTCGGGCCGGTGTATTCGGAACAGGCGGTGGCGCGGGGCATCGATGTGGACACGGCGGACATGCTGGTTGCCTCGGTGCCTTACAAGCTCAAGCCCCCGCAGCAAATCCAGGTGTTCAAGGAAATCGCCAAACGGGACGCGGACTTCTATGCGCGGCTGGAAAAGGCGGGCTTCATGCATGACTGGGGCGATGACGGCTCGGGACTTGGCACCAAATACATGCGGCGCGGCTCCGGCTATTACATCGACGTCGGTGCCTCCGAACTTATCTGCGATGGCAGCATCAAGCTCAAGACGCGCGTCAGCGTGAAGGAAATCAAGGAGCACTCGGTGGTGTTCAGCGACGGCAGCGAGCTGCCGGCCGATCTCATCGTTTATGCCACGGGCTATGGCTCGATGAATGGTTGGGCGGCGGAACTGATCAGCCAGGAGGTGGCGGACAAGGTGGGCAAGGTCTGGGGCCTTGGCTCAAACACCACAAAGGATCCCGGCCCCTGGGAAGGGGAACCCCGCAACATGTGGAAGCCCACGCAGCAGGACGCGCTGTGGTTCCACGGCGGAAACCTGGCCCAGTCGCGGCAGTATTCGCACTTCCTGGCGCTGCAGCTCAAGGCGCGGAAAGAGAGCATCGCCACGCCGGTTTACGGGAAGGCCGCGGTGCATCACACATCATGACCGTGGAATGCAGTAGGTACGCAGCGGGGTTTTCAGTCGGCAGGTCGTGGTTCCGTCGCACCGCGCCACAACAGGAGTCCGGAGCGGCGCAAGAGCGTGGATATCGGCAGCGACGGGTCACAGGGGTGGCGCACAGTCAGGCACTGGTTGAGCCATACGCCCTCGACCAGGCTGGCGGCGGCTGAGGCGAGTTCGTTGATCGTTGTGCCCGCCCTTACTGACATGCCGAAACGGTCGAGCGCTTCTCCGAATACTTCCTCCAGCCGCCTTACCCATTGCACATGTTCTTCCATGCTGGGTCCGCTGATCTGCTTGCTCCACAGGCCATAAGGAACCGCGCTGAGCCACAGGGCCCAAACAAAGGCATAGCTGATGGCCGGCTTCGATCCATGCCGGGGACCTCGGGCCGACTGACCGGCAAAGAACGCATCGACCCAGCTTTCATCCGTGGCGAATTCGGCTGGAGACGGATACGCAATTTCGTCGATCCATTGGCCCGCGCTCAACGCCAGCGCCATAGTCTCGGCCTGGAACGCCGCCTGGCTTCCAAACAGGTTGGTGATGACGCCGCGCGTTTTGCCATCGCGGGCGGCGACCGCACTTGCGTCGAGGCGGGCGAACGGGCCGACAGCGATAAGGCGGTCATCGAGCAAGCCAGCATCCTCGCGAATCTGCTCCAGCGCTACGAATTGGCCAGCCTCGACGCTCCGCCTGCGTGCTTCCGCTTGGGGAAGCCTTGAACGCTTTGATTTCTGCTTCATTCCCCTCGCTCCCCAACCACGTGCGTACCGTACGTATTTTATTTACTTGACCTTCACCCGTTCTGCAAATAAGATGATTAACATACGGACGGTACGTACGTAAAAGGAACCCAATCTTGACCGCACTGGACATCAACGTTGGCCGCAATCAATCTCGGATTCGCAATCTTTCGCGGGCGAAACGATGGCTTGCCACTTGCGCCGCCACCTTGGCTTCGACCTACGCCCTCGATGCGATCGCCACGGTTGCAGGAGTACTTCTGGTCGCATCAAACCTCCTGGGCGGTATCGGGCATGTGCATGCACTCCTGTTCCTCGCCAGCACCTACATTGTATGGGGGGCAGGACTGCGAATAAATCTAAGGGCGAATTGGGAGCTCCTCGGAAGCACGGGGACAAGCACCAACGTTTTGTCAAAAATGGCCTATGACCTTGCAAGACTCAGAACCAGCAGCGCCCATATGCAGAGGATCGCCGCCGATGCCGGGTATGTCTGCATGGAATTTGCGAAAGAACTGCCATATTACGCCGGAGCCTTCGGCGCCGCCATCCTCACCGACTCGATCTCGTCGAATGAAGCCATTGTCTTTCTTGGCGGCGCAAATTTGGGTGCTGCCGTGTATGAGTACGGGCTCGCCCGCCTGGTGCGGGCGTTTCTAAGGCGGGCAGATGCCCCGCCAACTTTTCTTCGCCGTGAATAGGGCCTCTGAGATTCTTTGGTGGGTTGTGAGCCGCGCTCTAGCGCCGTTCGATCATCCGGGCAATTTCGGTGAAACCGCGCGATTTTGCGTGGGCCAAGGGCGTCACGCCATCCTTGTCGGCAATACCCGCATCGGCGCCGCCCGCGAGCAGCAGTTCAACGATCTCCTGATAAACCGGGCCGCCATCGCCGAGGATCACCGCCTCAAGCAGCGCGGTCCAACCCAGATTGTTGACATGATTCACATCAATGGCGGTGGCCAGCAGCAGGCGCACCGTTTCCGGATGGCCATGGTGTGCGGCAGGAATAAGCGCCGTGCCGCCATAGCGGTTGGTATCGCGCAGATTGGCTTTCCCCGTCGCCAGGATCAATTTCAGAATATCGTTCCGTCCCTCCGCACCGGCATACAGGAATGGCGTGTCGTGGATACTGTCCCTGGCATTCACGTCCGCTCCGGCCTTGACCAGGGCAGCGGCGACTTCGACAAGGTTGCCGCGCGTGGCGAGCAGCAGCGCGGTACGGTTCTCAGCATCGCGCGCTTCCAGCGGCGCGTTCATGGCCACAAGCTCCAACGCTTTGCCTGTATTTCCAACCTGCACAGCCTCAATCAGCAACATTCCCGGCTCTCCCTGCGCAAGACTTTTTGCGCCTCCTGCGAACAGGAGCGCAACTATCAATAACAAGCTCGCAAACAGTGCTCCTGTTCCAATTTCTGAATTCTTCTCCAGCTTGTTCATAAACTGATACAATCCCACCTATGGCGTGGCGAAGGCGATCTAGGTCTTTCACTTTCCTATTGAAGCCGCCACACTGCCGTGCAACCCTATCGTAGCATGGTTTAGGGCCAACAGGGGAAGGTTGGGGTGCCTGGGTTTCGGCAGGTTTTGAGTCTTGTTGTGGCGCTGGCGTTATTGCTGGTACAGGCCGTCACGGTTGAAACCGCGACGACCAAGAAGAAGCCTGTCGAAAAAGCGCCGGTTTCGCCGCCCATGGTTTTTGCCATTGTGCGCAGCGCTACTGTCGGCTGCGAACCCAATTGCCCGCAGTGGATTTCCGCCGAGGGCCAGATCATGCCGGGTTCGGCCAGCCAATTCCGCAAAATCCTCAAGCAGGCGGGCAAATTGCGCCTGCCCGTGGTGATCACCTCGCAGGGCGGCGATGTGGAAGCGGCCTTGGCAATCGGCCAGATGATCCGGGAACGCAAGCTTGACGTGCTGGTGGGCTGGACGCTTTTTACCGGCTGCAACCCCACGGTCAAAACCTGCAAGCTGCCGAAGGAGCAGAAGGGGGTTTATGCCGGGCTCGCCATGACCAGCAGGGGCTATTGCCTTTCCGCCTGCCCCTTCATCGTCGCCGCGGGGCAAAAACGCATCCTCGGGGCTGGCGCGGTTCTCGGGGTGCACGAGATCACCACCCAGCCCATTACCCAGCGCATCCGCTACAATGAGACCTACCGGATGGTGAACGGCAAGAAAAAAGTTCTCAGCCGCAAGGTGGTGAGCCGGAAAAACATTATCGGCAAACCGACGACAAAACTGAGCAAGTCTTTCGACAAGAAACTGAAGGCCTACCTGACTACCATGGGCGTCAGCGTTGCCATGCTTGATCTCCTGCGTCTGGCCCCGCCATCGGCCATCCACACCCTCAGCAATAATGAAATGAAATCCACCAATCTGGTGACGGCGTTTGGCGATGCGGCGGAGCTGGTGTCCAACAGCCTGTGCAAGACCGCGACCCCTGCGGATAATTGCAAGGTGGAGAAGAATTTTATCGCGGCGCTGGCCCAGCCGCCCGTGCCGACAAAGGCATTTCAACCCGGCCGGTCCACCTCCGGACCCGATATGACGTTCGCCATCGTGCGCAGCAGCCTCGCCGGGTGCGAGCCGCTCTGCCCGGAATGGATTTTTGCCAGCGGGAAAATCACCGCCGGGACGCCAGCACTTTTCAAGAGCGTTTTGGCGAGCGCCGGCAAACGGCGATTACCCGTTGTCATCCGTTCCGATGGCGGAGATGCCCTTGCAGCCATGGCCATGGGCCGCCTGATCCGGGGCCGGAAGCTTGACGTGACCGTTGCCACAACTCTTTTCGCGGGCTGCCCGATTGACAGGACCGAATGCAGGTCGGGGCAGGACAAGCGCGGCCGTTACCGCGGCACGTTCGCCAGCATCAAGGATTACTGCAACTCCGCATGCACGCTCATTCTCGCGGCGGGGCAGAAGCGGCAGGTGGAGTTGTGGTCCAGCATCGGGGTTCAGAGGCTCGCTCCCGAAAAGCCTTCAGCAGATGACAAAATTTTGAAAGTTTCAGCCGCGAAAAACCCGGGAGATGACATTCACCGTGAACTTGACGCATATCTTGACGGGATGGGCATCGACCGCGAGCTTCTTGCGACGATGGACAAGGTGCCTGCCGGGGGCCTTAGAAACCTGAACTTCACCGAGCTGAAAGCGTTAAAGCTGGTGACCGGCCCGCCATTCGTTGCACGCGATGCCAGCAGCGCAATGTGTCAGGCATCGCCTCCGGCTGCCAACTGCATCAAGCGTTGATTTGATTTTCACTTGATCAGAACGGCCTGCCCGCCAATCAGACCGTCCGGAACCGGAATGTCGGTGCTCTTGTAGTCGCTGTGGAGAACAAGTTTTGGCCCTTCGCTGAGCTGCAGGCTGCGCACTACCAAGGCCGTATAAGCGGAATTGTCGGCAACGGGCGCGTTGGCATCAACGAAGAGAATGCCGAGCGGCAGATAGATTGTGCCTACGAGATTTCGTGCATTGTTGCTGCCGATGCGGTGGATGCGCAGCGGCAAGGCCTTGCGGTCCTCGAAGAACAGGATGCCGGCGAGCGGCCCATCCTTGGGGGCGGTGAGATCAATGGTGGTGCCGCTGTCGAAGAACATCAAGGTAAGAACGCCGCTGAGATAGAAGCCGACGTTTTCGCCGGTCATCGAGGCGGTGCCGGAAACTTTCAGCAGCCCGTTGTGGATGATGTAGACGCCCGGATTGAGTTTGACCTTGGAGTTTCCGAGAATGGTGAGCCCGCCGCAATAGACTCCCGGATTCAGCGTCTTCTTCTGGTTGATGATGACCATCGCAAGGTGGTCGCAGCCGCCCACTTTCGGGGCCGGGCGCGAGGCCAGGGGATCATCGAATTTCGGGCAGTCGGTCAGCGGCTTGGGCTCCACGGCTCCGGGGCTTAAGGCAACGTAGCCCCCGCTGACGCAGATGAGGTCGGCCTTGAGGGTTGCATCGTCATTGACGACCAGGCCGAGGGGCAGGCTGGTGTTGCTGTAGACATCACAGCCTTCGGCAACGAGACTTGCTTCGGACCAGAGCTGCACGCCCGGCGGCACAAGTTCCGAAAGGCCGAGCACGCAGGCAAGCCTCTGGCCTATTGTCGTGGCCTGGGCCTTGGCCTTGATGGGCGTGACATCTGAATTTACAAACTGCATGAAGAAGGGCGTCCACTCCTGTTTGATGGCCACCTCAACGATGCGCTTCTCCTTGGCAATCTTGATATCGATGCCGAGATCCCCGTTCTTGATGTCCTTTTCGGACAACTCGCCGAGATTGGTATAAACGAAGCTCTCGGCAACAGCCTGGATCTGCTTGTCGGTCGCGCCCGACAGGCTCAATTCCTTGACCCCCGCGATGGCGGCGGAATCGGCGGCAATCTGCAACTGGCCCTTGATATGAACCATCATGAAATAATCGATGGCCACGCCCACTATGGCAAATACCACGGGTGCGCCGAGGGCCGTCATGACGGCTATGGAGCCACGGCGGCTTCCTGCGAACTTGCGGATGAGATCGAGCATGACTCTGCGGGGTTTCCTGATTGCCATTTTCCGGACGGAAACTAGGCGGACCCACGTTTACAATTGATCAGCAAATTATCTAAAATTTTAGAGGGCCGCGACTTGGCTATTTGCCCGCTCCTAGCCAATCCTTAACCTGTCGCATTTAACTGTTGTCCAACAGGGACGCAGGAAAAGCGGCAAAATTATGCGTATTTTTGACATGAGCAGGATCGGGCGGCGGATCGTTGCGCTCGTGCTCGTCTCGGTGACCCTTTCAACCCTCACACTGACAGGCAGTTTTCTCTGGCTTCAGCTCCGTGACAGCATTGCGGCACGGCGAGCGGCCATCCAAGGAACAGGCTATGTGTTTGCCTCGGCCATTGCTGACGAAGTTGAGGCGGGCAATCAACAGGCCATTCTCCATGCATTGCGCTCGATCCGCCGTGTTCCCGACGTGCGCCAGGTCATCGCCATTGACAGTGCGGGCCGCGAGATTGCTTCGCTGGGGGCAGTCTCCATGCTGCAAAGCGACATTGTCGGCGAGAAAACCGGCTGGTACTCGCTTCTGACGCGCGGCTGGTTTCCGGTGGTGACGGACATCGTCAAGGCGGGCAAACCCGTCGGGCGGCTGCTGATCGTGGCCGATATCAGGAGCTTCCGCAGCCACGTGGCGCAGGCCGCCATCGTGACGCTGTTTGCCGCATTTGCGGCGGGCGGGCTGGGCGTTGCCGCCGCAGTCCGGCTGCAAAGGCGGATCAGCGGGCCAATTGCTTCCCTGACGCGCGCCATGACTCACATCCGCAGCGCACGGGATTATTCGCTCAAGGTTGAACACGAATCCGACGACGAGACCGGCGTTCTGGTAGACGCCTTCAACGGCATGATTTCGGAAATCGGCTACCGCGACGAGTCGATGCGGCGGCTTGCCCATTTCGATCCCCTTACGGGCCTTGCCAACCGCGGGGCGTTCCAGCGGCATTTTGAATCGGTCCTGTCAGCCCAAACCGACGCGGTGCTTTTCCTGCTCGACCTGGATCAGTTCAAGAGCGTCAATGATTCCTACGGCCATTCCGCAGGCGACAGCCTGCTTATGGATGTGGCCTCGCGGTTCAAGGAAGAATGCCCCGACAACCTCTTTCTCGTCCGGCTCGGCGGCGATGAGTTCGCTGTCGTGGCGACAGGCATAGCCACCGAAAGCGATGCCCAGACTGCCCTTGCGCCGTTGATCGCCTCATTGCTTCGCCCGGTCGATATCTTTGGCCGCCAAATACTCATTGGCGCCAGTGTCGGGGTTGCCATGATTCCGAGAGATGGCAACACCACCGCCGATCTGCTGCGGCGGGCGGATCTCGCATTATACCAGGCCAAGCGCGAAGGAAGGGGTCGCGTGATGTTCTATCGCCCATGGCTTGACGAGGACATGCAGCTGCGCACTTCGCTGGCGGAGGATCTCCGCGAGGCAATTGAACTCGGCCAGCTTGAGGCCCATTATCAGCCGCAAGTCAACATTCAGACCGGCGAGGTCGACGGGTTCGAGAGTCTCCTGCGGTGGCGCCATCCCGTTCATGGCGATGTTTCGCCCTCCAAATTCGTCCCCATTGCCGAAAGCAACGGCCTCATCTGCAGTCTTGGGCATTGGATACTGCGTGAAAGCTGCAGGCAAGCGAAGGCCTGGATCGATGAGGGCCTGGACATTAGGAAGATGTCCGTCAATGTTTCCATTGCACAAATCAGGCAGGCGCGATTTGAGCTGGAAGTTGAGCAAATCCTGCTGGAGACCCGGCTGGCACCGTCCATGCTGTGCCTCGAGATTACCGAAAGCCTGTTCGCCGACACATCGCTCATGCGGGTTCAAACCGTTCTCGAAAGCCTGAAGGGCGTTGGCGTCAAACTGGCGATCGATGATTTTGGCACGGGCTATTCCTCCCTGTCTTATCTCAACGGCCTGCCCTTTGATGAACTGAAGATCGACCGTGCCTTCATCAGCGGCATTGGCAGCAATGCCAGCAAGCACCGCCTGCTCAAGGGCATGATCGAGCTCGGCCATGCGCTCGATCTGTCGGTCATCGCGGAAGGGGCTGAAAGCGAAGATGAAGTGGGGGTCCTTCGGGGGATGGGCGCCGAGCAGGTCCAGGGCTTTGTTTACAGCAGGCCAGTTGCGGCCGCCGAGATTCCCGCCACCGTGCGATCCATCAAGGCATCCCTTCGCAAGCGGCTTCACCTGCCGCCAGCTGCCACGCCTGACCGCCGCCCGGCGTGAGATTCAGGGCCTAATCCCGCTCAGCAGGGCCAGATCGGAAGCGGGCAAATCGAGGCTTGCTGCACGGATCAGGGATTGCACCTGCTCAACCGAGGTGGCCGATGAGATTGGCGCCGTGATGCCGGGCTGCGCCATGACCCAGGCAAGAGCCACTTCAGCGGGTTTCGCGTTGTTGCGCCGCGCAACGTCTTCGAGCACGTCGAGAAGGCGCATGCCGCGGGGCGTCAGGTAATCGCCAACATCTTCGCCGCGCTGGCTTTGGCCGAGATCGGCCTTCGTGCGGTATTTTCCGGTGAGGAAGCCTTTGGCCAGGGCAAAATACGTGATGACGCCGATGCCTTCGGCGATGCAGAGATCGCGCAAGGCGCCTTCAAAGCCTGAGCGGTCATGGAGATTATATTCGGGCTGCAGAACATCATAACGCGGCAGATTATGGGTGCGCGCCACGTCGAGCGCCGTGCGCATCTGGCCCGCATCGAGATTGGAGGCGCCCATTGCACGCACCTTGCCCTTTTTCCGCAATTGCTGAAAGGCGCCCAGGGTTTCTTCATAGCTGGTTGCCGGATCAGGCCAATGGGAGAGATAAAGGTCAATGGCGTCAACACCGAGCCGGCGCAAGGATGCGTCGGCGGCCTGCTCGATGTATTTCGCGCCGAGGCCCTTGCGGCCCGCGCCCATGTCAGAGCCCACCTTGGTGATGATCACCATGCGGTTACGGTTGCCGCGGGATTTCAACCATTTGCCGATGATGGTTTCGGATTCGCCGCCCTTGTTGCCTGTGGCCCATGAGGAATAGACATCGGCGGTATCGATGGCATTGAAGCCGGCCCCGGAAAAGCGGTCGAGAATGGCGAAGGAAGTGGATTCATCGGCCGTCCAGCCAAACACATTGCCGCCCAGGACGAGCGGGGCAATGTCGATTCCGGTGCGGCCAAGGGGACGGGTTTTCATGGGGGACTCCGATATGGCCACTGGTTTTCAGCCGCGCGGGAGCTCCTGTCAACGGGCCCTGGCGCGTAAAGACTGCTCAACTACGCCTGCCCGGTGGAACCAGCCCTCATTGGTTGCTCAATCACCCTGTCCTTTAAGCCCGAAATCCCAGTCGGTGTCACACGGCACGCATTTCAGCAGGATGGGCGCGTTCGGAAACCGACGCCACCAGCCGACCGGCGGCAAGAGCTTCTCCCCGCACTCCGGGCACTTGTATGATTGCATGCTCCACGCTGCGAACACGACCGAGTAAAGAAAAGAAATTCCGAATGCCGCAAGGGCTGTAGTTAACGTGATCCACTCGGCCAAAACGGCGGCCAAGGCACCGATACCGATGATGACAAATGGCAGTTGGCCGAAGATGGGCAAAACAGGCCTCGATGGACTTCTCCGGCGCCTGGTCATCACTGCCTCCTTCCCGAGAATCTGTTGTGGACGCCATGTTGTCAAGGGTCGCGCAGTTCGCTCGGAATAAAAACGCGCGGCAGTTCCGGCAGGGGTGCCCTGTTTTATCCGCAAATGGCGCACCCGAAGGGATTCGAACCCCTGGCCTCTGCCTTCGGAGGGCAGCGC
>CADEEO010000044.1:0-9295 GCA_902826365.1 uncultured Hyphomicrobiales bacterium
GGATTCGCTCGGCCACGGGCCATGCGATAAGGGTGCGCGATGAGTTGCCCAATTATTTCTCGCTTGGCGAGGAGGAGCGCGTCAGCCTCAGCGAATTTGACGTGGTCCTGATGCGCCAGGATCCGCCCTTCGACATGGGCTACATCACCGCCACCCACATGCTGGACCATATCCATCCCGCGACGCTGGTGGTGAATGACCCCACCGAGGTGCGCAATGCGCCGGAGAAGCTTTTCGTCCTGAACTACAAGGAGTTCATGCCGCCGACGCTGGTGACGCGCGATCCTTCCGAGCTTGCGGCCTTCCGCATGGAGCATGAGGACATCATCATCAAGCCGCTTTACGGCAATGGCGGGGCGGGCGTCTTCCGCATCAGGGGAACCGACCAGAATTTTTCATCGCTGCTCGAGCTCTTCGGCCTCACCTATCCGCACCAGCCCTACATGGCGCAGAAATATTTGGCCGACGTGAGGAAGGGCGACAAGCGCATCATCCTGGTGGACGGGAAATATGCGGGCGCCATCAACCGGGTGCCCGCCGCCCATGAAAGCCGCTCCAACATGCATGTGGGCGGCAAGCCCGAGCCCACGACAATCACCAAACGCGAGCGCGAGATCTGCGAAGCCATGGGGCCGGAACTGAAGAAGCGCGGCTTTATCTTTGTCGGCATCGACGTGATCGGCGATTACGTGACCGAAATCAACGTCACCTCGCCCACCGGCATAAGAGAAGTCAAACGCTTCGGCGGGGCCGATATCGCGGCGCTGCTGTGGGACGCGATCGAGGAGCGGATGCTAGGGTAGCGCCGTCTCCGGCTTGCCGCGCGTGAGCGCTGGCCCCGTGAGCAGCACAACCACGATTGCGGCAATCACCCACAAGGCGCACCATATCCACCACAGGCGGAGCTGGTCGCCGCCTTCGAACATGCGCCAGACAAAGGCAATGGTGTTGTTCGAGGCGTGCATGAGCATCGGCATCAGAATACTGCCGCCCGTGTGCAGGTAAATCCAGCACACCACAATCGAATAGCAGACAACACTGATGCCCCAGGGCCAGACATTGGCGGAGTCATACTCAACGCCGTAGAGCGGCGCATGCCAGACGAGATGAATGAGTCCGACAATCACCGCGGCGGCAAGGGCGCTGCGGCCATGGAGAAGCCGCGGCAGGGCAAAGCCGCGCCAGCCCGGCTCTTCGCCCAGGCCAATCCAAAGAAGGATGAAGACAAAGCGGACGGCCAACTGGCCCGCATCGGGGGCCTCGATTCCAGCCACGCGCTGGGCTCCCAGGAGAAGGTTGATGGCGAAGGCGGAGAGGGTGAGAGCGAGGGGAAGCAGCAATACAACCGCATACCACTTCCAGCCCACGCGCCAATGGACGATCTTGCGCAACAAATCCTTGATTGCCGGCCAGCCGCCCACCATTGCAAGCACGATCAGCGCCGCCAGCAGCGGGCCAATGGGCAGGATAGGTGCTCCAACATTTCCGGGATCAAGACGGTACCAAACCCACGCCCACCAGGACAGCGCGTAAGCAAGAAGGACAAACACGGCGAGTTGATGCCGCCGGACAAACCTGATCAGCCCGTTCGAAGCCCCGCTGCCTTTGGGCGGCATGCTAGTTGAAGGCGAGCACGGCGAAAAGCACGGCAAGCAGCGCCGAGATGCCGGCCAACGGCCCGAATTTGGGAAGCCGGGCGGCCGCAGCGGGGTTGCCTTTGCGGATTTCCGCATAGGTCAAATGGATGAGGGCGGTCATCACGGTGAGCGATGCGATGAAGATAGCCTTCACCCAGAACATGTCGGGAAGGCTCTCAAGGCCGCCCCACTTGCTCCACACCATGATGAGGCCCGAGGCCCACATCAAGATTAGCCCGATGAGCGACACATTCGCCAGGATCGGCCCAAGCCCCCGCACCACCTTGGCCTCATCGGCGGGAAGAACCAGCGCGCGGCGCATGATCACGGCGCTGGCAAAACCACCGGCGGCGCCGAGCATCAGGCCGACAAAATGCAGAAACAGAAGCGCTTCGTTCATGTGTAATACCCTCGCCGATGGTTTTTCCCTGGAGGATTCAATACATGAAGTCCTGCGCAGTGGAAAGGCGGCGGCATGGGAGCCAATCATTCCCCCTCGAAAGGGATTCGCTTGTAAAGCCCCCAGGACTTTGTCCACGCTTCGGTTTTCCACCGAAAAAAGAAATGCAGGCAAATCGATGCGAAAAAAAGCCCAAGGAACAAGAGCCCTGTGGCAGCCAAACCCTTCCAAGCATACATGCCAACCGCGACGGCGAGCAGCACGCAGTATTTGACAATACGGAACCTGCGTGACTGCGCATGCAGGGCGATATGTTTTTCCTTCCTGTAGAAGTCTTTGAGGGTCATGTTTTTCTGCTGGCCACGCAAAAAGATGTTGAATCCACTAATATCTAACTTGAATCTGGGCGATACTATACTTTGCATATCCGGCTGGGGAAAGCGCTCCGCATGGGCCGCCTTCAAAGCATTGCTCACCGGTCCGGAATAAGTGATGATGGTTGGATATTGAAATTTGCAGAGGTCATTTGAGAAACGTCTTTGATCAATATTCCCAGCCTGAAAATCGGATAACCCATGCTCTGATGACGGCCCTCAATGAGGACAGAAATCTTTTGGCGGGTTTTCTTCGCGAACTTGTCAAGGTGAAGCCGCCTGCCAAAGCAGATGCCTTAAATGTGCTGGAACAGCAATATCCTGACGAAATTGAGCTCAGCGAAGAGGAATCGGAAAGGCGCGGGGTGCCAGATGGCTGGGTCTTTGACGAGGAGGGCTGGTGCGTATTTATCGAAAGCAAGGTATTGGCGAAATTTGACACTGATCAAATTCGCCATCACCGGCGCACAGCAGAACGTCGCGGATTCAAGAGTATCGTTGCGGTGGCTATCACGCCCAGGCAAGAAAGATATTTTCCCATTGATACGATACATCTCGAATGGCGAACGATCTACGCCTGGCTCCAGCATTATAGGCCGCGCAGTGTTTGGGCATCGAAAGCAGCAGACTACTTTGAGATTGCTGAAGCAAAATTGATTGAATCAGGACAATTTGTGGAGGGCACACTGACCATGTTTTCCGGAGTTCCATTCAGCCGTGAACGTCCCTTTACATATTTGGAAGGAAAACGAGTTCTGGCGCTTGCCATGGATGAACTCAGGAAGCGCAATGATCTCAGAGAGCAAATCGGCATAAATCCCGCCGCGCTCGGCCGCCCCGCAATCACTGGCCAAAAAGCGGATAGCGTCTGGAACTATCTCTCCTTGGTAAACGGAGCTGGCGAAGACGTTTTCACCAAGTTCCCGCATTTGACGCTGGGCATAAATGTGAATTCCGTTGAAGTCACGGTGACTGTGCCAAATGCGGTCAACAATGAAGTGCGGCGGAAATTGATCGCTCTCAAGGAAGAAGGTTTCCGGTCTTTGATTGCAGAAATCCTCAACAATTTTGCGCCGCTGCTCCGGGATCAACCCGGCGCATTGCCGTGGTTCCGGGGCGTCCAACGGCGTTATCCTTCTCAAAGAGCAAAACCCTTTATTGATGCCAGAATCGAATTTGATCTTCGTACTGCTATATCCTCCAGTGGGCCGCCCAAAACCCAGCCACGATGGCTTTCTGCGGCTTATGACGCATTTATCAACAAGGAGGGATCAAACTACCAAATTCAGGTTGGTATTATTTTTCCCTTTGAAACATGTCCTGGGTTGAACCAGCCGGAAGCAATCGACCTAATTGCTGCTGCATGGATAGGATGCAAACCCTTAGTCAAACTTGCACGTGCATCTGTACTATAGGAATTGTCAGGACAACGCGGCTATTGTTTACTCCGCATCCGCCGGATGAACGCGCTTCTTGATTTCAGTGCCGTGTTTGCGTTCCACTATGGCAATGTCGTACTGGCTTTGCAGGTCGAGCCAGAATTGGGCTGAGTTGCCGAAGTAGAGCGCCAGCCGAAGTGCTGTATCCGCCGTGATTGACCGGCGGCTGTTGAGAATGTTGGTGACGCGCCCCGACGGCACGCCGAGATCGAGCGCAAGCCGGTTGGCGCTGAGTTTGCGCGCCTCCATTTCGCGCCGGAGAAGGCGTCCGGGATGTATTGCTGGTGTTATGGCTTTTTTCATTCTGCCGGTACTGTAACATAGTTCACGAGCAAATTGCCCGCCAAGCGCCACACAAGATTTATTTTCCTACACCTCTTGACGCAATATTCCTAACATGCCATTTATGTTCCTATTACATTCTTTGAAGCAGGTGGGAACCACATGGACTACGCCGGAGCCATCAAACAACACAGCAAAGCGCTTGTTGAAATCGTCGCGGACCTGTTTGCGATGCTGGTGCCTGTAGGCGAAGCTGCGGTGGAGCGGCTGCCATGGCCCACCTACCGGGCCGTGCTGCGGGTGCTGAAACCGGCAGAGTCTGCCCTGCGCCGCCTCATTGTTGTTGCGGCACGGGGCCTGGTGGTGAAGCCTGCAGTGGCCCGGCCCAGGCCAGCGGGGGCAAAAGGAACAAAGAAGAGAGGAAACCCGCGCTTGCCCTCCTTCCAGCTCTTCGATCCGCAGGCCCGCATCATGATCCCGCGCCTCCGGAGGAAGCCCAAGGGGCTCAGGGGCCGCATCCACATGTTCAACGCCGATGGCGAACTGGTGACCATCTGGCCGCCGCCCCAGCCGGCAGCCACTCCCGCAGTAGCCCGGCCCAAAGCCGCTGACGGCCTGGTCAATGGTGCGCGCCTTATTCGCCGCCTCGAAGCCCTCGAATCCGCCCTATCGGACCTTCCCCGCCAGGCCATGCGGCTCGCCCGCTGGCGCATGCGGCAGGAGGCGTCGCCAAACCCCAGCTTCAAGTTGCCCATCCGGCGGGGCCATCCGCCCGGCCACCGGAAGCGGAAAACCCACGAAGTCGATGAACTGCTCAGCGAATGCGACTGGCTTGCCCACCGCGCCGCGATGGCCGACACGAGTTGAAGCACAAATAATCCGTCTACGGAGTAATTTTGATCAATCTGAAATTCGTCATTCCGGCGCAAGCCGGAATCCCATAGACGTTGAAAAGATTCCGGCTTTCGCCGGAATGACAAATGGTGGGAGTGAGAGAGTTTCGATCATCCGCCCGCCAGCGGCGCCGGGGCATGAATCCTATTGTTCACTAAATGTTCTTGCGCCGGAATTCGATCCGGGCTAGCGTCCTGTTTCTGCTGGGCGGGAAAGAGCAATGACATCACGGGTGGCGACGGTGGCGTTTCAGGGCATTGAGGCCGTGGCGGTCGATGTGCAGGCGCAGTTTCTTTCGGGCCAGGTGCAGTTCCATATCGTGGGCCTGCCCGACAAGGCGGTGGCCGAAAGCCGCGAGCGGGTGCGAGCCGCCCTCTATGCCATCGGCCTCGGCCTGCCGGGCAAGCGGCTGGCCATCAATCTCTCGCCCGCCGATTTGCCCAAGGAAGGCAGCCATTTCGATCTGCCCATAGCGCTTGCCGTGCTTTCGGCGCTGGGCGTCATCCCGCCGGATTTCCTGAACCGCTATGTGGTGCTGGGCGAGCTTGCCCTTGATGGCGCGCTGATGGCTGTGGCGGGGGCATTGCCTGCGGCGATTGCGGCCAACGGCAGGGAGATGGGCTTGATCTGCCCCAAGGCCTCGGGGGCGGAAGCGGCCTGGGCCGGCGAGGATATTGATATCCTGGCGCCCGATAATCTCATCCAGCTCATCAATCATGTGAAGGGCACGCAGGTGCTCTCGGCGCCGAAGCCGGCGCTGGCGCCAGAGCCTGGCGTGCTGCCAGACTTGCGCGACATCAAGGGGCAGGAGTCGGGCAAGCGCGCGCTGGAAGTGGCGGCAGCGGGCGGGCATCATCTGCTGATGGTTGGCCCTCCCGGTGCTGGCAAGTCCATGCTGGCCCAGCGCCTGCCCTCGATCTTGCCGCCGATGGATCCGCGCGAAATGCTCGATGTCAGCATGGTGGCTTCGCTCGGCGGCGAATTGAAGGATGGGAGGCTGTCGCGGCGCAGGCCGTTCCGCTCACCCCATCATTCAGCGTCGATGCCGGCCCTTGTCGGCGGAGGTTTGCGCGCCAAGCCCGGCGAAATGGCGCTGGCCCATCACGGCGTTTTGTTTCTCGATGAGCTTCCGGAATTCCAGCCGCGTGTCCTAGAAAGTTTGCGGCAGCCGCTCGAGACGGGCGAGACTGTTGTAGCGCGGGCCAATTATCACGTGACCTATCCGGCGCAGTTCCAGCTTGTGGCCGCGATGAACCCGTGCAAATGCGGCATGGCGGGCGAGCCGGGCCACACTTGCAAAAAAGGCCCGCGCTGCGCTGCGGATTATCAGGCGCGCATTTCCGGGCCGCTGCTGGACCGGATGGATATCCAGATCGAACTGCCCGCGGTGCGCATTGCCGATCTCACCTTGCCGCCGCCAAAAGAAACCAGCGCCGATGTCGCGCTTCGCGTTGCCGCGGCGCGGCTCAGGCAGAAGCAGCGTTTTGAAAAACTCGGCATGGCGCAGTTGCGCATCAATGCGCAGGCCGATGGCGCGCTGCTCGAAGAAATCGCCCAGCCTGATTCCGCCGGGATCAAACTCATGCGTGACGCAGCCGATGCCATGGGCCTTTCAGCGCGGGGCTATCACCGGGTCTTGCGCGTGGCGCGCACGCTCGCCGATCTCGATGGCCGCGAGCAGATCGCCCGGCTGCACATCGCCGAGGCCCTGAGCTACCGCCAGAAACTGGCGGCGTTTCAGGTGGCGGCCTGATCGCTATGTGGTGCTGGGCAGCAGCAGGCGGTAAACGATCACCACTCTGATGATGCCAACGAAACTCATTATCGCCATACCTGCGTAGAGAAAGAGCACTACATCCGTGTAGAAAATGCCCCGACCAGATCTTATGGTTGGCCCGAACTGAGCAACTGACATGCCGAAGTAGGCAAACCATGCGAAAAAGACCGAAACAGCAGGAGCAACGACAATGTTCGCGCGCCTCACGTAGTATGGCCAAGGTTTCTCCAAGCCAAGTCGGAACATTTGCAAAGAATCAAGGATGAGAACGATAACGCCAATAGCGGCACAAATCGGCATCAGCAGAATGAGCTGAATGGCACGCGCGGGATTGGCCTTTGCAATAACTGCTCCATCTCGTGCCAGTTTTGGCCACCAAGCAATGATCGCGTCGGCCAGCTGCAGCGGTATCTCTTTTAGAAACAGGGAATCAGGCAAGAGAGCGAAGAGGGCCGCCAAACCAAATGCTAATGATACACCATAGGTGTAGGCTTGGCGCTCAAACGTGAAAAATGGGCCCAGTTTAACCGGTTCAAACACTTAGCTCTCCAGTTTCTGGATACTTGGTTGAATTTGTCGATCGCCGTAGTGGCGACTATTGCGGCGCCTTGTCGCTTTTCACAACGGTCTTGATCATTTCGTCTCCTGCCTTGTTGTTTTGAAGGAGTCAAATACTCCTCTTGGGATTGCATGCAAACCTATCAAATACCATCATTCGAATGGCGTCACTTTTGACAGGACTTTCAGATATTTTCGCTGATGAATATTTCGGCGGGGAGTTGAATGAGGGTTCCGCCGTCGTGATGGCCGGAGGTCACGGCCTGCGCCATGGCCGCAACGGCGTGCGAAGCAATCGCTGCAAGCGGAGTCGCCAAAACGAGGTCAATGGTTCCGTCGATCAGGGCGCTGCGGGTGACCGGGATCAATTCGTTGCACACGGCGATGATGCGGTCCCCGGCTTTCTCATCGCGCAGGGCCCGCACCAGCCCGGCCATGCCGCCGCCCGACATATAAATTCCAACAAGGTCCGCATTGCTTGAAATCATGTCTTCGACGGCTTCATAGGCGATGCGCTGATCATCGAGATTCACCAGCGGCTCCAGCACCTGGAACTGGGGCGCGTTCTCGCGCATGTAACTCCTGAAACTGATCTCGGCGGTTTCCTGGCTGAGGTAGCGGTGGCTGCCCAGAAGGATGCCAATTTTTCCCGGCTTCCGCGCCAGCCGGGATATGGTCCAGGCGGCGGTGCGGCCGGCTTTTCTCGCGTCCATGGCGATATATCCGGCGCGCGCCGGCGTGGTGAGGTCGCTCAGCAGCGTGAACACGGGCTTGCCCTTGGCAACAATTTCCTCGACGGCTTCGCTCACCAAGGGATGGTCAACGGCCACCACCGCCAGAACGTCAACCCGCGCACCCATGTTGCGGATATTTGCGGCAATGATCGAAGGAGTGAGTTCATCCACGAACTCGATGACAGCCTTTCCGCGAATGTCGGAGGCCGCCTTGGTGGCATTCAGAAGTTCATTGGCAAACGCCTGGTAGAAATCATCCCCGCGCTTCTGCAGCAGGAACCCCATGGTGCAGGGCCTGACCTCGGTCATGCGCTGCTTGAGAAGGCCGGTGGCATGATAACCAATGGCTTCGGCGGCGGCCACAACGCGCAGCGCCGTATCCTCGCGCACCGGCAGCCGCCGGTTCAGGACACGGTCCACGGTGGCAACGCTCACCCCCGCCTCACGCGCCAGATCGGTAATCGTTGCCCGCTTGCCCATTGCCAGTTCCTTCAGGCGCGATCCCTACAGCATGATGGTTTCTGATGCAATTTGATAGAATACATCAGAATCCATTTGCCCCCTGGAGAATCCTCTACTATGGGAACCTCCCATGAATGTGATTGCCGCGCCGCGCGACTATGGCCTTCTCGGCCGTGACGCCAAGCTTGCCGAAGAAATGGGGCTGGCGTCGGCCCAGTGGTATCAATGCCCAATGCCCCGCAAACGGCTTAAAGAGCTGATGCAGCGCCGGGACGGCCCGGCCATCCGTGACAGCCTCATCTGGTTTGCATCATTCCTGTTCAGTGGCGGGCTCGCTGTTTATTTCTGGCCCACATGGGCGGCCCTGCCATTTTTTTTCATCTACGGCGTGCTCTACGGCTCATCCTCGGATTCGCGCTGGCATGAATGCGGCCATGGCACCGCCTTCAAAACCCGCTGGATGAACGATGCCGTCTATCACGTCGCCTGCTTCATGATCATGCGGGAACCCACGGTCTGGCGCTGGAGCCATACGCGCCACCACACGGATACCATCATCGTGGGCCGCGATCCGGAAATCGCTGTCATGCGCCCGGTCATGATCCTCAAAATCATCGCCGCATTCTTTGCCATTCCGCAAACCTGGAATTCGGTTAAAAGCCTGATGCGCCATGCCTTGGGAAAAACCGGCGACGAGGAAGCAACCTTCATTCCTGAAATGGAGCGGAGCAGGATGTA
>CADEEO010000044.1:9395-21729 GCA_902826365.1 uncultured Hyphomicrobiales bacterium
AAACCGGCGACGAGGAAGCAACCTTCATTCCTGAAATGGAGCGGAGCAGGATGTATATGGTGGCCCGCGTCTGGCTGTTGATTCACGCAGCTGTCATCGCCTTCGCGTATTACTCGGGATCCATTCTGCCGATGCTGCTCGTGGGGCCACTGCCAACCATGTATGGCGCCTGGGTCCATGTGCTCACGGGCCTCACCCAGCACGGCGGGCTGGCGGAGAACGTCCTGGATCACCGCCTCAACAGCCGCACGGTTCACATGAATCCGGTTTTGCGGTTCATTTACTGGAACATGAATTACCATATCGAGCATCACATGTTCCCCATGGTGCCCTATCATGCGCTTCCGGAACTGCACAAGGACTTGCAGCCCTACATGCCGCGGCCAAGTTCCGGCATCATCGACGCCTACCGCGAAATCATTCCGGCCCTGTGGCGGCAGCGCAAGGAGCCGGACTGGCACATCGAGCCCAAATTGCCAGCTGGTGTTTCCCCTGTTACAGCTTCGATGGAATGAGGGACAGCCAATGGGCCAATGGATCGAAGTGTGTGCCACTGGAGACATCGACGAAGAGGACGTCATGCGCTTTGACCACGGCGGGCAAACCTTTGCCATTTACCGCTCGCCCGATGACAGGTTCTATGCCACCGACGGCCTCTGCACCCATGAAAAAGTGCATCTCGCCGATGGGTTGGTGATGGACAACATCATTGAATGCCCCAAGCACAATGGCCGGTTTGACTATCGTAATGGCGCCGCAAAGGGCGCACCGGCCTGCGTCAATCTCAAAACCTATCCGGTTAAGGTCGAGGCCGGAAAAGTCCTGATCGATACAGGCGCATAGCATGACCGAAGCCAGCATGGTGATTGTGGGCGGCGGCAAGGCGGGAGCGCGCGCTGCCGTTGCTTTCCGGGAAAATGCCTGGAAAGGCAGGGTTACGCTCATCAGCGATGAGGCGCTTGCCCCCTACGACAGACCGCCGCTATCCAAGGCTGCCATCATGGACGAGGCCGAACCGCAGCCCGTTTATTTGCTTGACGAAGGCATGATGGCCTCGCTTGAGGTCAATTTTTTGCGGGGCAGCGCAGCAACGGGGATAGACCGGGACGCGAAAACTGTATCGCTCGCCGATGGCACAAAAATTCCCTACGACCGCCTTCTGATCGCAACGGGGGCGGAGCCCCGGCGGCTTTCGCAAACGGGCGCAGAGCGCGCCCTGCTGCTGCGCGATCTTGCTGATTCCGCTGAGATACGCCGCAAATTCATCGACGGGAAAAGCGTTGCGATCATCGGCGGCGGATTTATCGGGCTGGAACTTGCCGCAAGCGCCGCCAAGCGGGGCTGCCGTGTCACCGTGATAGAAGCGCAGCCACGGGTTCTCATGCGGGGTGTCCCGCCCGAAATTGCAACACGCATTGCAGCACGCCATGCGGAAGCTGGCGTTGCAATTTTGACCAGCGCCAGCATCGCGCAAATTGGCCTCGACAAGATTCTTCTGTCAGACGGGCGCGAGATTCCAGCCGACATCGTGATTGCCGGCATCGGGGCGGCGCCGCGCATCAAGCTCGCCGAACAGGCGGGCCTTGCCTTGGACAACGGGATTGCCTGCAACACTTATTTGCAGACTTCGGACCCCCATATTTTCGCGGTTGGCGACTGCTGCTCCTTTCCCCATCCCGTGTTCGGCAATGAGCGGTTGCGCCTTGAAGCGTGGCGAAATGCCAGCGACCAGGCGATTGTCGCCGTGGAAAACATGCTTGGCGGGCAGAAGCCCTATGAAGCGGTGCCGTGGTTCTGGACCGACCAGTACGAGCTCAATTTGCAGATCGCCGGGCTGCCGCAGCGGGGTGTTTCAATCGTAGAGCGCGTGCCGAAAGAAAATGCCCTGATCCTTTGCCATCTGGATGGCGATGGCCGCCTCGTGGGGGCCAGCGGCATCGGGCCTGGTAATTCCATTGCCCGTGACATTCGCCTGCTTGAAATGCTGATTGGAAAGAAAGCCGCGCCCGGTCCGGCGTTGCTTGCCGATCCGGCGTTCCAGTTGAAGTCCCTGCTCAAACCCTGAGGAAATCGCGATGACCCGCAAGAGACCCACCGTAGCCGATGTCCGCGCGATGAAGGGCAAGTACCAGTATACGATGCTGCGGGTTGAAAGCATGGAGGAGGCGGAAGCCGCCGAGCAGGCCGGCATCGACATGGCTTCGGTTTCCCCGGAACTGATCTGCAATCCGCAGTTCCGCGATGCGGCGCCCGGGCTTTTTGCGGTTCCAGGCCTCGATTATTTTGATGTGGGCACGGCCGATGAATTTGTCCGCTGGGCTTTCCAAATGCTCAAGGCCAGTGCCGACGCCATTTACTGCAGCGCCAGCCTGCAGACGGTGCAGCGCCTGAGCGAGGAAGCCGTTCCGGTGATTGGCCATGTGGGACTCATTCCTTCGAAGCGCACGTGGACCGGCGGCTTCAAGGCAGTCGGCAAGACCGCCGACAGCGCCATGCAGATTTTCAACGCGGTCAAGGCATATGAGAGCGCCGGAGCCTTTGGCGCGGAGATTGAAGTTGTGCCAAGCGAAGTTGCAGCCGAGATTTCCAAACGCACGACGCTGTTCATGGTCTCCATGGGAGCGGGAACAGGTTGCGATGCGCAGTATCTGTTCGCCGAAGATGTGCTTGGCAGCAACTCCGGCCATTATCCCCGGCATGCGAAACGCTACCGCGATTTCGTGGCGGAGAATGCCCGCCTGCAAAGGGAACGCGTTGCGGCATTCGCCGAGTTTTCCCGGGATGTGAAGACCGGCGCCTATCCGGAGCCGCGCCATGAAGTGGCCATTGCAAAGGACGAGATGCAAAGCTTCAGGAAAATGCTTTCATCAATCCGCTCCTGACATCTAAAATTTTAGCTAATTTTTTCAAGCTGCGTTTACCCTCTTCACGTCGTGTAATTATTTTGAAAGACTGCACTGTCATGTTCGGGCAATAACCACGACATCATGACAGGCAGTGCATATGAGTGACCGCGACAGCGATGCGATAGATCAGCGCGAGAAGGGCGTGCTTGAGGAAATCAACCGCCTGGCGCGTCCTTCAATGCCCCATACGGTGCAGAACATCCTGTGGGCCACGGGCTTTGCCGGGCTTTTCCTGTCAGTTTCCATTCTTGTCCGCGAGCAGGATCTCCGGCTCAGGGAATTGCTGGGCTATCTTGCCATCGCTGCACTTGCGCTCACCCTCGGCGCCCTGTTTGTGGCCGCGGCGCGGCGGCGCGCCACGGACCGCAGGATCATGGCGCTGACGACGACAATCGCCGCCCTGCAGCAGGCCCGGGCCCAGGCGGAAACATCCAACCGCGCCAAATCAAGATTCCTCGCAACGATGAGCCATGAAATACGCACCCCGATGAATGGCATTCTCGGCATGATCGGGCTTCTGCGTGAAACCGAACTAACATCCGAACAGGCAAGCTACGCCCAGGCCGCCGATGCTTCGGGCCGAACGCTCATGTCGATCATCGATGAAATTCTTGACACGTCAAAAATCGAATCGGGGAGGCTTGACCTCGAGCGCAGCCCTTTTGACCTTTCCACGCTTGCTGAAAGCGTGACCGAACTTCTGGCGCCGCGCGCCCACGCAAAGGGAATTGAAATTTCATGCCGCGTCACCAGCAATGTTCCGGCCATCATCATCGGCGACGAAACCCGGACCCGGCAAATCCTGTTCAACATTTGCGGCAACGCAATCAAGTTCACCGAGCAAGGCGGCGTGGCGCTGTTCATCGACTATGACAGCAAGGCCAAGGCACTGACGCTGGATGTTAGCGACACGGGCATCGGATTGTCGCCGGGCGAGATCAGCCATATCTTTGATGAATATGCGCAAGCCAACAGCAACACGATGCGCCGGTTTGGCGGAACGGGACTGGGGCTTTCGATCAGCAAAAAACTTGTTGAAGGCATGGGAGGCAAGATCACTGTATCGAGCAAAGCGGGCCAAGGCTCAAAATTCTCCATTACACTTCCCTATGCCAAGGACGACGACGGTGAATTGCAGGCAAAACCGCTCCTCGCCAGAACCTACGAGCTTGCGGCTCCTGCCGGCCCCATCCGGCAGCATCTTGAGGCCCTCCTCGTGGAACTCGGAGCATCGGTGCGCATCCTCTCAAGAACCCAGGAAGTGCGGGAGGCGCTTTCGTCCAAAGGCGGCGACAGGCCGGCAATTTTGATATGCGACTCGTCCTTTGCGACCGAACTCCGCAAGTGGGCCCAGCAGAACCGGAAACCCGGCACTTCCAAGCAGGTCTGGGTGCTGATGCAGGCGGAGCAGCGCCGCGCTTTGCGCGAGTTTTTGGTGCAACCCTTCGCCGGTTATTTGCTGAAGCCGTTCCGGAAAATTACCGTTGCACGGCAACTGATTTCGCGTGATGCCCAGATGATCAGCGGCGCCGTCAAGGAGCTCCGCCAGCTCGTCAAGAGGTCCAAGCCGGAAAGGCCGCTCAATGTCATTCTGGCGGAAGATAATCCGGTAAACGCGCTGCTGGCCAAGACCATGCTGGAAAAGGCAGGCCATGCTGTTCATCATGTCACCTCCGGCTTGCAGCTTCTTTCGCTGCTGGGCAGCAAAAAGAAATTTGACCTGGCGGTCATGGATGTCGAGATGCCGGAGCTTGACGGGCTGGAGACAACCCGGCGGGTGCGCGCCATGGAACGGAAATCAGGCTCGGCCTCGCATCTGCCAATTCTGGCGCTTACCGCCAACGCGCGCCCCGAAAACTACCGGGAATGCATGGCGGCGGGCATGGACGGGCACCTGTCCAAGCCCTTTGACCGGCAGGACATGGAAGAGGCAATAACCAAGGTATTGAGCCTAAAGTCCGCCGCCTGACCCTGTCACCAAACTTTCATAATAGTCCTGATTATGCCAGTTTGCCGCAATGACACTGGAGCCTCCGTTGGACCGCCTTTCGCCTGAACAAGAATCCCTTGGAACACGCAATGACCTGTGCGTTCGCCTGGCGCGCAGCGGGCAGGAAATTGCCACGGCGCAGGAATTGCGGTTCGGCGTTTTCTATGAAGAACTTAACGCAAATCCGGACGTTGCCTCATTACAATCGCGCCGTGATGCGGACCGCTTCGATGCGTTCTGCGACCATTTGATTGTGATTCGCAGGGTGGCGAAGAACGAGACGGGGCGCTTCAGTGTCGATGATGGTGAAATGGTGGGCACCTACCGCCTGCTGCGCCAATCGGTGGCCGAACAGAATGGCGGATTCTACACCCAAAGCGAATTCGACATCGCGCCACTGCTTGCGGCAAAGCCTGCCTTGAAGTTTCTGGAGCTTGGAAGATCCTGTGTCCTCAAACAATACCGGACAAAACCGGTGGTCGAACTTCTTTGGCAGGGCATCTGGAACTATGTGCGGCACTACGGATTGGACGTCATGCTGGGCTGCGCCAGCCTTGAAGGAATAGATCACACAGTTCATGCAGCGACTTTGAACTTCCTTGCCCGGAACTGCGCTGCTCCTCCGGAGTGGCGCGTGCGCGCCGTGCCCGAGCGCTATGTTGAAATGAAATCAGATGCCGAAGAATCCATTGACGCCAAGGCGGCGCTGAAGGCTTTGCCGCCCCTGATCAAGGGCTATCTGCGCCTGGGCTGCTACATCGGAGATGGGGCAGTGATCGACCGGCAGTTCAACACCACCGATGTGCTCATTATCCTGCCGGTTTCAAATATCAATCCGCGCTACTTCGCGCATTTCGGCCAGCCCGACGAAACCATCACCGGTTGATATCGAAGGCGGCAATTGCGGCCAGGTTGACGATGTCGGTTGCGGTTGCCGACATGGAGGCAATTTGCACCGGCTTTGCAAGCCCGGTGAGCAATGGCCCCACCACCGTGATGCCGCCAAGCTGCTGGAGCATCTTGGTTGAAATCGAAGCCGAATGGGCCGCCGGCATCACCAGGACATTTGCCGGTGCGGTCAGGCGGCAGAACGGGTAGAGCGCCATGGCGTCGCGGGAAAGCGCAACGTCGGCTGACATCTCGCCATCATACTCAAAATCAGCATTGCGCTTGTCTAGCACCGCCACGGCGTTCCGCACGTATTCGGCCCGTTCGCCGCGGGGGTAGCCGAAGGTGGAATAGGACAGGAAGGCCACGCGCGGCTCATAGCCGAAGCGCCGGGCCACGCCTGCTGCCTCCTGCGCGATATCGGCCAGCTCCTCGGCGGTCGGCAATTCATGAATTGAGGTATCGGCAATGAACACCGTCCGTCCCCGGACGAGCGCCATCGATACGCCGATGGGGCGGTGCCCCGGGCGGTTGTCGATGGCCCGGCGCACGTTGTCGAGGGCCACGGAAAAGTTCCGCGTGAGGCCGGTGACAAGCGCATCGGCATCGCCGAGGGCCACCATGCAGGAGGCGAAGACGTTGCGGTCCTGGTTCACAAAACGCTGGCAATCGCGAAACAGGAAGCCGTTGCGCTGCAGGCGTTCGTAGAGGAAATTGGCATAATCAACATTTCTGTCGGTCACCCGCGCATTGAGAATTTGAACATCCTCATGCAGCTCCAGGCCGCTGGCGACGAGGGTTTTTTCAACCTCGGTTTCGCGGCCAATGAGAATGGCGGTGCCCAGTCCCGCCGTTGCGAAGCTGTTGGCGGCACGGATCATCCGGTCCTCTTCGCCCTCGGCAAACACCACGCGCTTGGGCTTGGATCTAACCTGGTCATAAACGGTTTGAAGAGTGCCGGCGATGGGATCAAGCCTGGCCGAGAGTTGCGCGGCGTACTCGTCAATGTCGGCCAGGTGTTTGCGCGCCACGCCCGAATCCATGGCGGCCTTGGCCACGGCGACCGGGACCCTTGAAATCAGCCGGGGGTCAAAGGGAACCGGAATGAGATATTGCGGGCCAAAGGTAAGGCGCGAGCCGTGATAGGCGGCGGCCACCTCATCGGGAACATCCTCACGCGCCAGGCTTGCGAGAGCCTGGGCGGCAGCAATCTTCATTTCCTCATTGATGGTGCGGGCCCTCACGTCAAGGGCGCCCCGGAAAATGTAGGGGAACCCCAGGACATTGTTCACCTGGTTGGGATAGTCGGAACGGCCGGTTGCCATGATGGCGTCCGATCTGATCTTGGCCACATCTTCAGGCAAGATCTCCGGATCGGGATTGGCCATGGCGAAGATGATCGGATTTTTTGCCATGCTCTTCACCATCGCGGGAGTGAGGGCGCCTGCAATCGACAGGCCGAAGAAAACATCGGCCCCATCCATGGCGTCGGCCAGGCTCCGGGCCTTGGTGACCGTCGCATGGGCGGACTTCCACTGATTCATGCCTTCGGTGCGGCCCTGGTAAACCACGCCTTTTGAATCCGCCAGGGTGACGTTTCCAGCCGGAACGCCCATGGATTTTATCAGCTCGACGCAGGCGATGGCCGCGGCGCCCGCGCCATTGCAGACAAGCTTGAAGTTCTTGATGTCGCGCTTGGTGATGTGGAGCGCGTTGATGAGTGCGGCCGTAGCGATGATGGCGGTTCCGTGCTGGTCATCATGGAACACCGGAATATCCATGATCTCGCGCAGGCGCTGCTCGATCATGAAGCATTCAGGGGCCTTGATGTCCTCCAGGTTTATGCCGCCGAAAGAGGGGCCAAGGTAGCGCACGGCGCCGATAAATTCATCGACATCCTTGGTATCAACCTCGAGATCAATGGAATCGACATCGGCAAAGCGCTTGAAGAGAACGGCCTTGCCTTCCATGACCGGCTTGGAGGCAAGCGCGCCCAGGTCGCCAAGGCCCAGAATGGCGGTGCCATTGGTGATGACGGCGACGAGATTGCCCTTGGCCGTATAATCATAGGCGGCGTCGGGGTTTTCAGCGATGGCGCGGACCGGCACGGCAACGCCCGGGCTATAGGCCAGCGACAGGTCGCGTTGGGTGGCCATGGGTTTTGTCGGATTGATTTCGAGCTTTCCGGGCTTTCCCATGCGATGGAATTCAAGGGCTTCTTCATCGGTAATGGACGGCTTCCGGCTGGCTTTCTTATCGCTGCTCATTGATACTCATTTCATGCATATTCTGCTGCGGGCAAGACTAGAGGGAGCGCAGGCAATGCTCAAGCCTCTAAATTCAGCAAATATAGGGGTGACAGTCTTGCCCCGGTATCTGTTATAAAACCGCCATGAACGAGATGGCGAAGATGAAAGGAACAACCAGTTTGGCGGACCCTCCAACGCCAATGATGGCCCAATTCCTTGAAATCAAGGCCGCCCATCCCGGCTTCCTGCTGTTTTACCGCATGGGGGACTTTTATGAAATGTTCTTCGACGACGCGGAAACAGCATCGCGCGCATTGGGGATCGCGCTTACCAAGCGCGGCAAGCATCTCGGCGCTGATATTCCCATGTGCGGCGTGCCTGTCCATGCGGCGGAACAATATCTGCAGAAGCTCATCCGCCTTGAGCACCGGGTGGCCGTCTGCGAGCAGATGGAAGATCCCCAGGAGGCAAAGCGGCGTGGCGGTAAATCCGTTGTCCGCAGAAGCGTCATCAGGCTGGTCACGCCAGGAACGCTTACGGAAGATACGCTGCTTGAATCACGAACCAGCAATTATGTTGCAGCCCTTGCCGTGACCAAAGGCACGCAGGAAATGGCGCTTTCCTGGGCCGAGATTTCTTCCGGCGAATTTTCCGTCTTGCTCACGGATCACAAGCGGCTGGCGGCGGAACTGGCGCGGCTTGAACCGCGCGAGATTGTGTTCAGCGACAGCCTGCGGAGCGACAAGGCCATCGAGGGGATTTTGGAGGCCAGCGGCATTCCATTGAGCCCGCAGCCCGCATCGCGCTTTGACAGCACTGCGGCGGAAAAGCGCCTCAGGGATCATTTCGGCGTACTGGCTTTTGACGGTTTCGGAGCCTTCTCGCGCGCGGAGATCGCCAGTCTCGGAGGCCTTCTGGACTATATCCTGCTGACGCAGGTCGGAAAAGTTCCGCATCTCCGTATTCCCCGCAGGGAAGAGGGACAAGCGGGCCTCCAGATCGATGCGGCAACGCGAGCAAACCTGGAACTCGCCCGCAAGCTCTCGGGTGAAAGAGAGGGAAGCCTTCTTTCGGTCATTGATTTCACGGTCACGGCAGCAGGCGCGCGGCTGCTCGCAAACCGGCTTGGGCAACCCCTCAACCAGGTCGCCGCAATCGAGGCGCGCCTGGATGAGGTCAGCCACTTTGAAGCCATGCCCGAGCTTAAGGACAATTTGCGGCGCAGGCTTCAATCGATGCCGGACCTTGAGCGCGCCCTGGGACGCCTGACCCTTGGCCGCGGCGGCCCACGCGACCTTGCCGCCATCCGCGATGGCTTGAAATGCGCAGAGGCTATTGGCGAACTGCTGGATATCAGCAATCCGCTGAACCAGCTTCCGGCAAATCTGGCGGCGGCGAGAAGCATCATCAAGAATCTGCCGCATCATTTGGTGCGGCGCCTGGAGGACGGGCTTTCCGACACGCTGCCCATGCTGGCACGGGATGGCAATTTCGTCAGGCGGGGCTTTAGCGCAGACCTCGACAGTGCCCGCACCTTGCGCGACGACACGCGGCAGGTCATCGCCGACTTGCAATTGCGTTATGCTGAAACCGTTGGCATCAAGAACCTGAAAATTCGCCATAACAACATGATTGGCTATTTCATCGAAGTGGCTACGCCGAATGCGGCAACACTGGGCGATGAAAAATTCGAGGCGCAATTCATCCACCGACAGACGATTGCCAATACCACCCGGTTCACCACGCTTGAGCTTTCGCAGCTCGAACAGCGCATCGCCTCGGCGGCGGAACGGGCGCTTGCCATTGAGCTTGAAGCGTTCAACGGATTTGTCGAAAACACCGGGGCTGAAAGAGAAAATATTTCAAATATCGCCGCGGCCCTCGCGGCGCTCGATGTGGCTTCAGCGCTATGTGAATTGGCCCAGAGCAGCCGTTATGTGCGGCCCATTGTCGATCACTCGCGGAGCTTCAAGATCGAAGGCGGCCGGCACCCGGTGGTGGAGCGGGTTCTACAGAAGCGCGGTGAGAGCGCCTTCATTGCCAATGACTGCGACCTGTCGGCGCAGAACCACCGGCTGTGGCTGCTCACCGGGCCTAATATGGCCGGTAAATCAACGTTTCTGCGGCAAAATGCGCTCATTGCGATTCTGGCGCAAATAGGCTCCTATGTGCCCGCCAGAAGCGCCCATATTGGCGTTGTTGACCGCCTTTTCAGCCGCGTGGGCGCTGCCGATGACCTGGCGCGGGGGCGCTCGACATTCATGGTTGAAATGGTGGAAACCGCGGCAATCCTCAATCAGGCAACGGAACACTCCCTGGTTATCCTGGACGAGATTGGGCGCGGGACCTCGACCTTTGACGGGCTGTCGATTGCGTGGGCCACGGTTGAGCACCTGCATGAGAGCAACCGCTGCCGGGCCCTGTTTGCCACGCATTACCATGAATTGACCACCCTAGCGGCACGGCTTGACGGCCTTCATAACGCGACCGTCAAGGTGCGGGAATGGAAGGGCGACGTGATATTTCTCCATGAAGTCACAAGCGGGGTGGCGGACCGTTCCTACGGCATTCAGGTTGCGAAGCTGGCGGGACTGCCGCACGCCGTTACCGAACGGGCCGCGACCATACTGTCACAGCTTGAAAAAAGCGAGCAGGCCTTCAAGCGCAAGACGCTTGTCGATGACTTGCCGCTGTTTTCCGCCCTGCAAACATCATCCAGTGCGTCTTCACAGCCCAAGACCGATGAAATCCGCGAGATGCTGGCATCCGCCAGGCCGGACGAATTGAGCCCGCGCGATGCATTGGCATTCCTCTATGCCCTGAAGGCGAAAGCAGCCGAAGCGCAATGAAATCCAAAGCCATTCAACATCCGGAGCGGCTGATTGATGTTGCGGCGCTGCGCGGCACGCTGAATGGGCTTGTTGCCGCGCCGCCTTTCGACATCGTAAAAATCCGCCCCACAATTGTTGATGTCCTCAAGTCCGTTATGAAATCCGCAAGGGCGGAGGCGGAAAACCGGTTGTGCACTGACGGCAAAGGCACGCAATGCGCAAAAAACCTGGCCTATGTCCAAGATGAAATCATCCGCACGCTCTATGAACTGGCCAAGGAAAAAATTTATCCCCGGGCAACTGCCAGCGAGCTGCAGGAAGTGGCCATCATTGCCACGGGCGGCTATGGGCGCGGCACCCTGGCTCCTGGCTCCGACATCGATCTTCTGTTCCTGCTGCCCGGCAAGCAGGATGAAACAAGCGGGCGGTTGATCGAGTTCATCCTCTATACGCTGTGGGACATGCGCCTGAAAGTTGGCCACGCAACACGCAGCACCGAGGAATGCATCCGGCTGGCCAAGACCGACAACACGATCCTCACCTCCATTCTCGAAGCGCGGTTCATTTGCGGGAATGAACGGCTCAGCAAGAGCATGCAGTTTCATTTCCGCCGCGACATCGTGCGGACCGGGGCGCGAAAATTCGTGGCCGACAAACTCGCCGAGCGCGACGTTCGCCTGGCCAAGAGCGGCGAAAGCCGTTACCTGGTTGAACCTGACTTGAAGGACGGCAAGGGGGGCTTGCGCGATCTCCATACGCTGTTCTGGATTGCAAAATTTCTCTACGATACAAATTCACCAGAGGAACTTGCCGACAAAGGGGCATTTACCCATGAGGAATTGTCGCGGTTCCAGAAATGCGAGGACTTTCTCTGGGCGGTGCGCTGCCATTTGCATTTCATCTCCGGTCGTGGCGAGGACCGCCTGAGTTTTGACCGGCAGGCAGAACTTGCAGGCCGTCTCGGCTATCAGTCCCATGCGGGCCTGAAAAATGTCGAGCGCTTCATGAAGCACTATTTCCTGATCGCCAAGGAAGTGGGCGACCTCACGCGCATTTTCTGCGCCAGCCTGGAAGCAAAGCAGGTGAAGGACGTTCCCGTCTTGAGCCGCGTGATGGGGCGGTTCAGATCAAAACCGGTGGTCAAGATTCCGGAAAACAAGAATTTCCAGATTGAAAGCGGCCGTCTCACTCTGGTGAAACCAACGGTATTCCACGATGATCCGGTGAACCTCCTGCGCCTGTTTTCGGTGGCCAGCACCTATAGCGCGGAAATCCATCCCGATGCCCTCAAGACAGTGCGGAAATCGCTTTCGCTGATCGACAAGGAGCTTTGCAGCAATCCGGAAGCCAATGCGCTGTTTCTCGACATGCTGATCAACAGCGATTCTTCGGAAAAGCTGCTGCGCATGATGAACGAAGCGGGTGTGCTGGGCCGCTTCATTCCGGAATTCGGCAAGGTCGTGGCGATGA
>CADEEO010000045.1 GCA_902826365.1 uncultured Hyphomicrobiales bacterium
ATGCGAAAAATCACGAGCTTGGGTGTGGCCGTCATTATTAGCTAAACCTTCATGCCCTCGGCGCCGCGCGAAATGCCGGCAACGCCGGTGCGCGAGACTTCCACCAGGCCGATGGGCACCATGAGCGAGATGAACTGGTCGACCTTGTCGGGCTTGCCGGTGATTTCGAAAATGAAACTGTCGGTTGAGGCATCAATGACCCGGGCGCGGAACGCATCCGCAAGGCGCAAGGCCTCCATGCGCTTCTCGCCGCTGCCGGCAACTTTCACCATGGCAAGCTCGCGGGCGATGGAATTGCCCTGCACCGTGAGGTCTGCCACCGAATGCACCGGCACCATGCGCTCAAGCTGGTGCCTGATCTGGGTGAGCACGGCGGGCGTGCCGGTGGTCACGATGGTAAAGCGCGAGACTTGCTTGTCATGGATCGTTTCCGAAACCGTGAGCGAGTCGATGTTGTAGCCGCGGCCCGCGAACAGGCCGATGATGCGGGCAAGGACGCCTGGCTCGTTGTCGGCCACCACGGCCAGCGTGTGGGTTTCCACCGTCTTCTTGGAGGTGTCGAGGAAATAGGCCGAGCCCGTGGGCTGTTGATGTGCGTTCATGTCTCTCTCCTCAAACCAGCTCTTTGCCCTTGGCGTCAATGGCAGTGCCGACTTCCGCGTCGGAAACCTCCTCGCCCAGCAGCATTTCATTATGCGCCTTGCCCGACGGGATCATCGGGAAGCAGTTGGCAAGGCTTGCCACGCGGCAATCGAAAAGCACCGGATGCGGCGTCCTGATCATCTCCCTGATCTTGTCGTCGAGCTCCGCCGGCTTCTCGGCCCGCAGGCCCACGCAGCCAAAGGCTTCCGCCAGCTTCACGAAATCCGGCAGGGATTCCGAATAGCTTTCACTCAACCGGTTGCCATGGAGCAATTGCTGCCACTGCCGCACCATGCCCATGTACTGGTTATTCAGGATGAAAATCTTGACCGGCAAGCGGTACTGCACTGCCGTGGACATTTCCTGCATGGTCATCTGCACCGAGGCATCGCCCGCGATATCGACAACCAAAGCCTTGGGGTGCGCCATCTGTACGCCAACCGCAGCGGGCAGGCCATAGCCCATGGTGCCGAGGCCGCCGGACGTCATCCAGTGGTGCGGATCCTCGAACTTGAAGAACTGCGCCGCCCACATCTGGTGCTGGCCCACTTCCGTGGTGATGTAGACTTCCTTGTCGCGCGTTAGCTCATACAGCCGCTGAATGGCGTATTGCGGCATGATCACGTCCTTGTTGGCCCTGTACTTCAGGCTGTCCTTGGCGCGCCAAACGTCAATTTCCTTCCACCAGGCGGCCAGCGCTTTTTTGTCGAGCTCATGGGACTTCGCCTTCCACACGCGGATGATGTCTTCCAGCGCATGGGCCACGTCGCCCACCACCGGAATGTCAACCTGCACCGTCTTGTTGATCGATGAGGGATCGATGTCGATATGGATTTTCTTCGAGCCCGGCGAGAAGGCATCAAGCCGCCCGGTGATGCGGTCATCGAAGCGCGCGCCCACATTGATCATCACGTCGCAATCATGCATGGCCATATTGGCTTCGTAGGTGCCGTGCATGCCCAGCATGCCAAGCCAATTCTTGCCGCTCGCCGGATAGGCGCCGAGACCCATCAGCGTCGAGGTGATCGGGATGTTCGTCATCTTCACGAATTCGCGGAGCAGCTTGGAGGCGATCACGCCGGAATTGATCACGCCGCCGCCCGTGTAAAGCAGCGGGCGCTTGGCCTTGGCGATGAGCTCGACTGCCGCGCGGATGGCATCCTGGTTTGGCTTCACCTGCGGGCGATAGGTCTTGTGCTCGATGTTCTTGGGGCCGACATAGCGCCCTTTGGCAAACTGAACATCCTTCGGAATATCAACCACGACCGGGCCGGGCCGCCCATGGGTGGCCACATAGAAGGCCTCATGCAGGATGCGGGCGAGATCATTCACGTCCTTCACCAGCCAGTTGTGCTTGGTGCAAGGCCTCGTGATGCCAACCGTATCGCATTCCTGGAACGCGTCATTGCCGATGAGGTGCGTTGGCACCTGCCCCGTGAGGCAGACCATGGGAATCGAATCAAGCAGCGCATCGGTGAGGCCGGTCACCGCATTGGTGGCGCCAGGGCCGGAAGTGACCAACACCACGCCGCATTTGCCGGTGGAGCGCGCATAGCCTTCCGCCGCGTGGGTGGCCCCCTGCTCATGGCGCACCAGAATGTGCTTCACCTTATCCTGCTGGAAAATCTCGTCGTAAATGGGAAGCACCGCGCCCCCGGGATAGCCGAAGACATGTTCCACCCCGTGATCGGCCAACGCCTTCAGCACGATCTCGGCACCCGACATTAATTCGCCCGTAACCATTTCAAACCTCTTTAATCCAGCCACTTCGTTTCACATGAACCTGCCATTCAGGCAATAAAAAAGGCCCCCTTAAGGAGCCTGTTTCGCGCAACACCGAGTATCCCGGAGGGTTAACCCTCCGCGGTGCTACGCGATCCCACGACAATAAGAATGCTGTTCATACAGCGCTTCTACCGAGCCCCGGGGACGAGGTCAAGCGCCCCACCTGAAATTCGTTAACCGCTTATGACTTCTCAGCTTTCAAGGCTGCCTTGCCCCCGCCACCAGGTGAGCTGGCGCTTGATGTATTGGCGGGTGGCCGTTTTGGCCAAAACCACCGCTTCCGGCAGGGATATTTCACCGCGCAAATGCCGGGTGAGTTCGGGAACGCCTATCGCCTTCATCATCGGTAACACGCTGCCATGTTTGAGGAGGGGGCGCACCTCCTCGAGAGCGCCCGCCGCCATCATCTGGTCAAACCGGCGTTCAGCGCGGTTGTAGAGTTCCTCGCGCGCCACATCGACTACATGGCGCTCCACCGCGACATCCTTGAGAAAGGCATTTGATTGCGCTTCCGCCTGCCAATAGGAAAGCGGTTGTCCGGTTCCCTCGAGCACCTCCAGGGCGCGCGCCAGCCGTTGCCGGTCGTTGGGCTTCAGCAACTTCGCGCTTTCCTTGTCACGCAGGATAAGCTCCTGGTAAAGATCGCCCTCAAAGTTCCGCCATTTCTCCCGGATTTCCAGCGCAATGGGTGGAACCTCGGCCAGCCCCTTCTGCAGAGCCATAAAATACATGCCGGTTCCGCCCGTGATGATCGGCAGCTTGCCGGCGTCCCAGGCCGTTTCAATTTCACGCTTGGCGTCCGCCAGCCAGTGCGCCACCGAATAGCTGTCGAGTCCCGACACATGGCCGTAAAGCCGGTGCGGAGCCGCATGCACGTCCTCATCGGTTGGCCGGGCCGAAAGGATGCGCAGTTCCCGGTAAACCTGCAGCGCATCCGCATTGATGATGACGCCGTCCCGCTCCCTGGCCAGCGTCAGGGCAAGGGCAGACTTGCCGCTGGCGGTGGGTCCTGCAATAAGCAGCGCAGATTTGGCTTTGGTCGGGTTCATCATGGCATCGGTTCTTGTTCTCATAGCAGCCCCGGGCTCCAACGCAATAAACGACAAGGTCGTGGCTATTGTGGGAACACCGCCCCTCTGGCTCTCCAAGGGCGAAGCGGCAGAGTTTGCGGCGCCGGAGGATTTTGAAAAACTCCGCCGGGCCTTGGCCCATCTTCCCATCGACGCGAACATCGTTGCCACGGCCAACCGCCGCAAGAGGCTGCTTATTGCCGATATGGATTCAACCATGATCCAGCAGGAATGCATCGATGAACTGGGCATCGCAGCGGGTGTTGGCGACAAGATCAAAGCCATCACGGTGCGCGCCATGCGGGGCGAGATCGACTTTGCCGATGCGCTGCGCGAACGCGTGGGGCTCATGGCGGGCCTTGATGCCAAGATCATCGACAGCATCCTGCGCGAGCGCATTACCTTCATGCCCGGCGGCAAAACCCTGGTTGCCACCATGAGGGCACATCGGGCTTACACGGCCCTTGTCTCCGGTGGCTTCCGCCAGTTCACCTCAAGGGTCGCGGCCAGCCTCGGCTTTCATACCAATGAGGCCAACGACCTCATTATTGAAAATGGCAAGTTGACGGGCCATGTGGCCGAACCCATTCTCGGCAAGGAGGCCAAGCTTGCGGCCCTCAAGCATCTCAGCCTGGTAAACGGCCTGACTCCCGCCGATGCCATCGCCGTCGGCGACGGCGCCAATGACATTCCCATGCTGCAAGCCGCCGGCATGGGCGTTGCGCTGCACGCCAAGCCAAGGGTGCAGGACGCCGTGCCGCTCCGCATCAACCACGGCGACCTGACCGCGCTGCTCTATTTGCAGGGGTACAAGAAGGCAGAGTTTATCTGACATCACACCCATTCCAGAAATCTCATCATGCCCGTGCTCGACACGGGCATCATCTGGCCCCCCAAAAGAAGATGGCCGCGTCAAGCGCGACCATGATGAGAATTGGGAAAACTCGTGGAACTGACTACTTCTTCAGCTTCAAGGCAATAAACCGCATCTCCGTTTGCTTCCCGCCCTTTGAAACCAGCAGGAGAACCGAGTTTTTTCCCGCCTTCTCGGCGTCGGCGATGCTGGCGGAAATATCGGCGGCCCCCGTCACGGCCTTCTCGCCCGCTTCGGTGATCACGTCGCCAGGTTCAAGCCGCTTGTCGGCGGCGGGGCTGTCGGCCGTCACTTCAGTGACAACCGCGCCCTTGATCTCGGTATCAATCGTGTATTTCTGCCGGAGTTCGTCGGTCATCGAACTGACCGTCATGCCAAGCACCGTCAAAACGGCAGGCGCAGGCGCGCCGCCGGCAGTGCTGTCCTGCTGGGCCACAACTTTTTCTCCGTCCTCAAGCCGGCCGACTTCCGCCATGAGCTGAAGCTCCTTGCCCTTGCGGAAGATCTTGATCGGCACCTTCTTGCCGATTTCCGTATCCGCCACGATGCGCGGCAGGTCGCGCATGGCGTTGACCGGCTTGCCGTTGAATTCAATCACCACGTCGCCAGGCTCAATGCCGGCTTTCTCGGCGGGGCCAGTCTTGGTCACATCGGCAATCAAGGCGCCGCGCGCCTTGCCCATGGCCATGCTTTCGGCAATGTCATCGGTCACCGACTGGATTTTGACGCCGAACCAGCCGCGGCGGGTCTCCCCGAACTTCACCAGCTGATCGACCACGCCCTTGGCGGTGTTGGCGGGCACCGAAAAGCCGATGCCGACGGAGCCGCCGGTAGGCGAAAATATGGCTGTATTGATGCCCACGACTTCACCCTTGAGATTGAACAGGGGGCCGCCGGAATTGCCCTTGTTGATGGCCGCATCGGTCTGGATGAAATCATCGTAGGGGCCGGCATTGATGTCGCGGTTGCGCGCCGATACGATGCCGAGCGACACCGAGCCGCCAAGGCCGAAGGGATTGCCGATGGCCACCACCCATTCACCGATGCGCAGCACATCGCTGTCGCCGAAGGCGACCACCGGCAGCGGCTTCTCTGGCTTGACGCGCAGGACGGCGAGATCGGTTTTAGGATCGCGGCCGACGAGATCCGCTTTCAATATTGTCGCATCTTGGAAATGGATTTCAATGTTCTCTGCCCCTTCAACCACATGGTTGTTGGTGACAATCAGGCCGCTGGCGTCAATGACAAAGCCCGAACCCATGGAATTGGTCTGGCGGTCCTGCGGCTCCGGCGATTGGCCTTTCCTCTGCTTCTTCAGGAACTCGTCAAAGAAATCCTTGAAGGGCGAATTGTCGGGAAGGTCCGGCATTTGCAGGGCGGGGCCGCCCGTGTCCGATTTGGTCTGAACCGAAATTTCCACAACCGAGGGAAGCAGGCGCTCCGCCAGGTCAGCAACCGAGGGAAGCTGCTCAAGCTGGGCCTGCGCGGGCTGCGTGGCGAGAGGTGCGACGGCAAAACCAAGGCTCAGCATGCCCAGTGCTGCGCCACCCAAAAGGTTACGCACAATCCTGATCCGTCCCGTCATGTAAGCCGCCTCCCGAAAGTCCCTAGACAAAAAACGCTTTTACCATCCAAACGACGAAAACCCCAAAGCCCAGGGCGGCCAGGCCGCCCATGCGGAGCGCGTCATCTCCGACGCTTTCCATGGCTTTCATCATATTTTTCAAATGCCCCGGAACCAAGGCATAAAGAAGGCCCTCGATCACGAAAACGAGACCAAGGGCCATCAGAAAGTCTTGCGTCATTGGGCCGGTGCGGCAGGCGCGGCAGAACCGCTATTTTTCTGGAGGCCGAAGAATTTGAAGAATCCCGAGTCCGGGTTCAGCACCATGGTCGTGCCATCGGCTCCCATGCTCTTGGTATAGGCCTGCATCGACCGGTAAAAGCTGAAGAATTCCGGATCCTGCTGGAAGGCCTGGGCGAAAACCTTGTTGCGCTCGCCATCGCCTTCACCCCGGATGATTTCAGACTGGCGCTGGGCATCGGCAAGCTTGGTCGTGTAGGTGCGGTCCGTTTCGGCATTCATGCGTGTCTTGGTCGCTTCGCCCTTGGAGCGGATATCGGCGGCCAGGGCGTTGCGTTCGGATTCCATGCGCCGGTAGGTTTGCTCAAGAACGTTTTCGTTCAAGTCGGTGCGGCGCACGCGCACGTCAACGATCTCGATGCCGAACGTATCAGCTTCCTTCCGCAGCTCGTCGCGGATTTCCCGCATCATCACGGCCCGGTCGGACGACAGGGCGGCGTCAAAGGAACGGCGTCCATAGGTTTGGCGCAATGCGGAATCAAGGCGCGCCGCGACACGGGCCTCCGCCTGCCCCAGGTCAGCGCCCAGCGTTTCGCGGAACAGCCTGGTATCGGATATCCGCGCCAGCGTTATCGCATTCACGATGTACACTTGGCTCGCAATATCCTGCACCGGCCGGTCGTTGTTTTCCCAAATCAGCATGCGGTCCTCAATGTAGGTCACGCTGTCGGCAAATGGCACCTTGAAATAGAGTCCAGGCACCTCAACGCTGCGGTTGATTTCGCCGAAGCGCAGAACCAGCGCCTTTTGGCGCTCGTCCACCACGAAGTAGGAAGAATAGGCGATGAAGGCGATGATCGCCGCCACGATGCCCAGGATGTTCTTAAAGCTGCTCATGTGAATGTCCTGATTCTGAATTACTGGCCAGGCGTGGCGGCGCGTTTCTGAATTTCCGGAAGCGGCAGGTAAGGCACAACGCCCGATCCGCCCTCTCCGCCTTCAATGATCACCTTGTTTGATCTGGAAAGTATACCTTCCATCGTCTCAAGGTAGATGCGCTGGCGGGTCACGTCCTTAGCGTTCTTGTATTCATTGTAAACCGAAAGGAACCGGGCCGCTTCACCCTGCGCTTCAAACACGACGCGGGCCTTGTAGGCACTGGCATCCTCAACCAGCTTGGCGGCTTCGCCCGCGGCGAGTTGAACCTGCTGGTTGCGGTATTTCTCGGCCTCATTGATCAACTGCTGCTGGTTCTGGCCGGCCCGCACCACTTCGGCAAAGGCATTTGCCACTTCGGCGGGAGGCTGGACGTCGCCAAGGTTGATCTGGCTGACAATGACGCCAGACTTGTATTCATCGAGAAGGCCTTGGGTGATCTGCTGGACCTGGGCTGCAACCGCATCCTTGCCCGTTGTCAAAATCATTTGCGCCCGTGTCTGGCCAACGACTTCACGCATGGCGCTTTGGGCAACCGCCCGGATAGTCCTTTCCTGGTCTTCCACGTTAAAAAGAAAATCCTTGGGGTCCAAAATTCTCCAGAACACCGAGAATGGAACCGAAATAATGTTCTTGTCGCTGGTGAGCATCTGCCCTTCGTTGCCCTCCATGCCGATATTGATCTGGCGCACGGCGCCGACGCGGGGCTTTTCCATTGTTTCAATGGGCCAGACCGCGAAGTGCAGGCCCGGGTCGGCGGTGCGCGTGTATTGGCCAAAGCGCAGAACGATGCCGCGCTCATCTGGCTGAACCTGGTAGACTGAATTGTAAACCCAGAAGGCCGCGAGCAAAGCCAGTGGCAAAAGCCAGGATCCCCGCCCGCCGGCAGGCAGGACATTCTTCAGGCTGTCCTTGCCGCGCTGCAAAAGTTCATCAAGGTCGGGCGGATTTGGGCCGCGGCCGCCGGAGTTGCGCGGGCCTTTCGGGCCCTGGCCCCATGGCCCCTGCCCCCACGGACCCTTGCCTCCACCACCTTCATCACTATTCCACGGCATCTATTGGGGTTCCCATAGGTTGAGGGTTGATCATTGTTCCAGCCGATATAGGAAGCCTGCGGCGGAATGTCCACGAGTTTAGCTGGGCAGCCACAAGGGGTCTTTTGGCCTCGCCGGAAAGCCCAAGACAGCAGCCGCCTTGTGCGCCGCATCAAGCCCGGTTTCATAGGCCCCGTGGACCGTAGCCATGTAATGCCGGTGCACGTGTTCCCCCGCCAGAAAGAGGCGGTCATGGACCGGTTCGGAAAACACCTTGCGGGCCTCTGCCTTGCCCGGTGCGGCGCCCGAATAGGCCCCGCCGATATGCTCGTCCATGGTCCAGCCTGTGGTCGCAGTTGCCGCAATGCGCTGGCGGATATCCGCGCCGAAAGCCTTCACCAGCGTGTCAATGGCAAACCCCTTCATCGTTTCAGGTCCCGCCGTTGCAAGCTCCCTTGCAACGCTGCCGCCCACATGCGCCACGGCAATGGGCCGGCCAAACGGATGCAGCTCAAAATTAAGCGGCCTGGTTTCCGGCGCCACCGGATCAAACACATCCGCAAAGGGAATTTCAAAACCCTCGAACACCTTGCGGTCAAAGCCCAAGGCCACCTTTTCCCCATAGCCCATGGTCACATCGGCAAAGGCCTGCTGCAGAACGTCGGGCAGGCCCGGCTTGATGGCAATCCGGTAGTTTTCCATGATGCGGGAAGGAACCGCCAGAATGCAGGCTTTGGCCGTGATCGCGCCGGAATTTGTCTCGACACGAACCCCGCTGCCCGTAATCTCGATGGCCTTGACCTTTACGCCGAGCCTGATCGGAAGCCCACGCGACAGGCGCGCCACCAGCGCTCCGTAGCCATCCTCCACCGGCAAATTCACATGGCTGTCGGAATAGCTTCCGGCATCGCCCGTCGAAAGCTCGGAAGGATCCTTGGAGTAAATGAGCTGGCACCAGTGGCGCAGCAGGGGATACATGGCATGGCCGCGGTCCAGAATGCTTTCAGCCGCCACATCAAGGCCGTTGCGCCCGGCCAGCGCAATTTCCTCAAGCTTGGTCCACACATAGTCGGTGGCAAACTCCGAAACTTTCCACTGGCCTCCAATGAAAGACCGGAAGCTGCTGACCGCCGGATTCTCGGGGCGGAATTTATGTTTCAGCTTTTCCGCCATGAAACGCATGACATTGACGTCGCCGGAATGCAGCCAGTGCGCGCCATGGTCCCAGAGATGGCCGAGGCTTGACGTATCGCTATAGGCCCGTCCGCCAACCCGCTGTTTTGCTTCAAGAATAGCATGGGAAACCCCAAGCCGCGTCAGCGCCAGCCCGGCGCCGATGCCAGCCGCGCCCGCTCCCACAATCACTACATCTGGATTTTGAACCATCATTCAATAGTGCAGGGTTCAGGCATTCCGGTCAAGCACCCGCAACACAAAGCCCGCGCTGTCATTGGGGCCACGCGAATGAATTTCCCGAGCTGTTTCGGTCCACTGCCTGGGATCAATCGGCGGAAAGAAAGTGTCGCCATCAACCTCAAGATCAACTTCGGTGAGATAGATGCGATTGGTTTGCGGCAGGAACATATCGAAAATTTCGCCGCCGCCGATCACGCAAACCTCTTCCACCTGCCCTGCCGCAGCGAGCGCCGAAGGAATATCGCTGACCACACTGGCCCCCTCCGCCCGGTAATTTTTCTGCCGCGTGATGACGATATTGGGCCGCCCCGGCAAGGGCTTCTTCGGCAGGCTTTCCCAGGTCTTGCGCCCCATGACGACAGGCTTGCCCATGGTAATCGCCTTGAAGCGCTTCAGGTCTGTTGAAATATGCCACGGCAATCCGCCGGCCCGGCCGATCACCCGGTTGCGCGACACTGCGACAACAAAGGAAACCCGGCTCATGTCGCCAGGACCTTCAAGGCATCATCGCGAATCCGGCAGAATGCCGTGCCCGGTTCGATCTCGGCGCCGATACTTTGATAAAGGGCGCTGGCCTCCGTGTTCCAATTCATCATCAGCCAATAGATACTGGGATAATTCTTTGCGAGCGCCAGGCGCGCCACGGCTTTCAACAAGGCCCGCGCCACGCCGCGCCGGCGGAATTCCGGCAGCACCGACAGGTCTTCGAGATACATCACTTCCGCCCCCCGGTTGGTGGAAAAACTGCGGTGCCACACGGCGCAGCCCGCAAGCCTTCCATCATATTCCGCCATCAGCGTGCCGACAATCGGCTGATCCGAAAACATCGCCGCTTCAAACATCTCCGGTGTTGCCAGCACCGTGTGCAAGAGATTGTGCGACTCCGCCAAAGCCCGGACCATCGACAGGAGTGCGGCGCCTTCGCCGCGCTGCATGGGGCGCACCGTGATCATTGCGCCGCCAGCTTGTCCAGGGCATCGCCCGACACGCGAAACACCGTCCACTCATCCTGCGGAACCGCGCCCAGGGATTTGTAGAACTCAATGGACGGCGCATTCCAGTCCAGCACCCACCATTGCAGGCGCGGCAATCCTTCCCCGACGCAACGCTGCGCCAGGTGTTTCAGAAGCGCCTTGCCAATGCCTTTACCCCGCATTGCGTCATCGACAAAAAGGTCTTCCAGATAAATCCCGGCCCGCCCGCGAAAGGTGGAATAGTTGTAGAACCACAGCGCAAAGCCCGCAGGCTCGCCGTTCCAGAAAGCAAGATCGCAATAGGCTCGCGGCGTGGCGCCAAACAGGCTTTCACGAATGTCAACGGCAGTGGCTGCAACTTCATGGCGCAGATTTTCATAATCCGCCAGCTTGCGGATGTACTCAAAGACGACCTGTTCATCGCCCGGAACCGCTTGCCGGATCATCAGGCTCATTGCGGCAATGTTCCGAAGATAAAGAGGGAATACAAGCCGTTCCAGACGGCGTGGCAGGCAATGGTCACCCACAGGCTCCCAAAGCGTATGAGCAGCGCCCCTAAAGCCAATCCCATCACAAAAATGATGCCCATGGCAAGCCAGGGTTCGGTGATGTGCAGCAGCGACCAAAGCGCCGAGGTGACGAGCGTTGCGCCCGAAAACCCGGCCCTGCTGCGGGCCAAAGCCGCAAACAACTGGCCACGGAAAACCAGCTCTTCCGCCAGCGGCGCGCCAATAGTCACCGCCGGAAACGCCAGCCAAAACAGCAAGGGTTCATTGGCCATGTCGAACATGGCTTCCTTCACAAGCCCGGCCGAACCGGACGTTGGCGATTGGCCGTCCGGCCCCGGCGTGTAATCCGCAAGGTCGACCTGGAACAGCGTCACCAAAACAAAAATTGCGCCGTACACCACCACCAGGAATCCGCCGATAACGAACAGCCATCCCAGCCCAGTAAGGTTCGGCCAGCGCAGGGCCAGAACTTCCCATGGATTGCCGCCACGAATTTTGGTTACTTGCCAGGCCATGATGGCAGTTATTATCGAGGCCGGGAAAATGCCGATGATGAAGGACTTGATGACCGACCTTTGATCCTCCACCCCCGCATCAAAGAAAAGACTGAGCGCGCCCATCCCGGCCACGGTCTGCAGCAGCGAATTTATAATCAGCAGGGCGAGCGCCAACCCAAGCGCCACCCATAACCCCGCCGGGTTGCTGGGCACATAAAGGAGAGGCGAGGTATATTTCTGGAAGTCCGTTCCGAATGCTGCCATCGCGACTAGATCGCCACCGAGCCGGAAATGTTGGGATGCGCCTGGTAGTTCACGATTTCAAAATCCTCATAACGGAATTCATCGATGGCCTTGACCTCGCGCTTCATCACCAGCCGCGGCAGGGCAAAGGGCTCACGCGACAACTGCTCGTCAATCTGCTCGAGGTGATTGAGATAGATGTGCGCATCGCCCAAAGTATGGATGAATTCGCCGACCTTCAGACCGGTGACATGGGCCATCATGTGGGTGAGCAGGGCATAGGAGGCGATGTTGAACGGCACGCCGAGGAAAATGTCAGCCGAGCGCTGGTAGAGCTGGCACGACAGTTTGCCATTGAGCACATAGAACTGGAACAGGCAGTGGCACGGCGGCAGGGCCATCTTGTCCACATCGGCGGGATTCCACGCGGTAACCAGCAGCCGGCGCGAATCGGGATTTTTCTTGATGCGCTCGACCGTATCGGCAATCTGGTCGATGACGCCCCCGTCACGCGAAGGCCACGAGCGCCACTGCTCGCCATAGACCGGGCCGAGATCGCCGTTCGCATCGGCCCACTCGTCCCAAATGGTCACCTTGTTGTCGTTCAGGTACTTGATGTTGGTATCGCCGCTGAGCAGCCACAGCAGCTCATAAATGATGGAGCGCAGATGCAGCCGCTTGGTGGTCACCAGCGGAAAGCCCGCCGCGAGGTCAAAACGCATCTGATAGCCGAATACGGACTTCGTACCGGTGCCGGTACGGTCCATCTTCTGCCCGCCATGGTCGCGGACATGCCGCATGAGATCGAGATATTGACGCATGGATCCGACACTAGCCGATTCTTTTGGCCAAAACAAAACCGGGAACGCTGGGCTGCCCAGCGCCGCTGCCCCGAACATTTACATAAACCATTGATAAAGTAGCGGAAAAGGTTGTTTTCAAAGTTGTGGACTAGCCCTTTCGCTTAAGGGCAGGAAGTCCTATATCAGGAGTGCCGCCCAGCAATGGGCGGCTATGGTGATAAAATGCCATCGTAATAAACCTTTCGGACCCGGGGGCAGTACCCGGCGCCTCCACCACAGCCGTTTGACTTCAAACGGCTTTGATGGGGGCGAACCAGGATCGACGAGGGTGTAAAGGATGGAGCTTTGCCCGTGATGGTTCCGACGTTATCGGGCTAAACAAGTAGTTGCAAATGACAACTATGCTCCGGTACGTCTCGCTGCTTAATGCAGCGCGAATGCCGAAATCAAAGTCCTGAGGCTTAGCCGTTTCAGGCGGGGTCCGCCGGCACCTGGCAACAGAAGCCGGCACTTTCAAATGTGTGGGACAAATGACTACATGGCTGCAGAAAGCCCGAACCTGTAGTATCTGAAGGTTGAGTCGGCCTTTCCAAAGGATGTCGTGCCTATGCCTGAAGACCTGATGCGATACGACCAACTGGCGCAAAACGCCCTGCGCGGCGTGGTGCGCGAGGCCTTGCGCCGGGTCGAGAAATCAGGCCTGCCCGGCGAGCATCATTTCTATATCGCCTTCAACACCAAATTTCCCGGCGTCGACATCGGCGAGCGCATGGCCCAGCGCTACCCCCGCGAAATGACAATTGTGCTTCAGCACCAATACGAAAACCTTCTGGTGAAAGAAGACCGCTTTGAAGTGGAATTGTCATTCGACAACATCCTGGAAAAGCTGGTAATCCCCTTCAACGCGGTGAAGGGATTCCTTGACCCCTCAGTGCAGTTCGGATTGCAATTCGAAGTTGTCACGGTCGAGGCCCCGGTTGACTCTGAGAGCAAGCTGGAGAAACCTGCATCCGGCAAGGTAAAGCGTGAGCTGGAAGGAGCTGAAACCGGCGGTCCTTCAGATGAACCACCCAAGGACGGTCCCAAGGTAGTTTCCCTGGATTCGTTCCGCAAGAAATAAGGATCGGACGGCTAATGCAGATTTCAAAGTCCCTTGCAGCTTTCCTCGTCGCAATCATTTTCATGTCGGCGCCTTCAGCCCTCGCCCAGTCGGCCAACGATCAAGCGGCCCTGGCCGCATTGACCGCTGCCGACCTCAAGCACACGCCCGCCAAGAAACTTTTCGGCGCCCAGAAGCTTCCGGTGAATTTGAAGGCCCGCGCCATCGGCAGTTATGCCAAGGGCTGCCTCTCGGGCGCCAAGGCCCTGCCCGTGACCGGCCCTGCCTGGCAAGCCATGCGCACCTCGCGCAACCGCAATTGGGCCCATCCCGCCCTGGTCAATCTCGTTGAAAAACTGGCCACGGAGGCGCGGCAGGAAGATGGCTGGAACGGACTGCTGGTGGGCGACATGTCCCAGCCTCGCGGCGGTCCCATGCTGACCGGCCATGCCAGCCACCAGATTGGCCTCGATGCCGATGTCTGGTTCACCCCCATGCCCGACCATGTTTTGACTGTCGCGGAACGCGAGACTTTCACCCCGATCGAGATGGTGAAAGACCGTTCGCATTTGAACCGCGACGCCTGGACCGAGTCCCGCGCCAGGCTGATCCAGCGCGCCGCCTCTTACCCGGAAGTGGCCCGCATCTTCGTGCATCCGCCGATCAAGGCCGAACTGTGCAAATGGGCCAAGGGCGACCGCTCATGGCTGGCCAAGGTGCGCCCCTATTACAACCACACCTATCACTTCCACATCCGCATGAAATGCCCGCCGGGCTTTGCCGGGTGCAAGAACCAGGCCCCCGCAGCCCCGAAAGACGGAACTGGCTGCGGCGAGGAAATGGCCTATTGGATGGGCGACATTCCCTGGAAACCCAAGAAGCGCGACCCCAACGCCAAACCTGTGAAACCAGCCCCGGCCTTGACACTGGCTGGCCTTCCTGCTGAATGCCGGGCCGTTGTGACGGCCCCCTAGACCGCCGCTGAAATGTAGTAAGGAGTGGAGCCCTGCGTGGGCGGTCCATGACCCAAGCAAGTCTCCCAGCAAGCGAAGCTTCCGGCACCTCTTCGGTCAAGTACAAACTGGCCTTCGCTTCCATTGGCGTGGTCTTTGGCGACATCGGCACAAGCCCGCTTTACGCCATGCGCCTGGCCCTTCAGCCCATCGTTAATGCTGGCGGTGACGTTCGTTCTGCCGTTTTCGGCGTCGTGTCGCTCCTCGTCTGGGCGGTTATAACAATCGTCACCATCAAATACGTCTTCGTCATCATGCGAGCTGACAACCGTGGGGAAGGCGGCATTCTCTCGCTCGTCGTGTTGATCGAAAGCCTCTTCAGGAAGAAGGGCGGCCTTCCGCTGGTGTTGGGGATAATCGGCGCCTCATTCTTTTTCGGCGACGCCATCATCACGCCGGCCATATCGGTCCTGTCTGCCGTCGAAGGGCTTGCAGTTATCAACAAAGGCCTGCAGGGATTTGTCCTGCCGCTTACCCTCACCATCCTCACCGTGCTTTTCATTTTCCAGTACAAGGGCACTGCCGGCGTTGGCAAGCTCTTCGCGCCGGTGACGGCGGTATGGTTTGCCTTTCTGGCTTTCATGGGCGTCATTCACATCTTTGATGACCTTCATATCCTGCTGGCGCTGAACCCTGCCTACGGAATCGGATTGCTCATGAGCAATCCGGGCCTGTCCCTGCTTGTGTGCGGCGGCGTATTTTTGGCCGTCACCGGCGGCGAAGCGCTCTACACCGACATGGGCCATTTCGGCAAAACGCCGGTGCGAATCGCCTGGATGGCCGTAGTCCTGCCGGCCCTGATTTTGAACTACATAGGCCAGGGTGCCTACGTGATTTCCCACCCCGAAGCCTTTTCAAATCCGTTTTTTAACATGGTCCCCGAAGGGGGCCTGATCCCTGTTGTGCTCTTGGCAACGACCGTGGCGGTCATCGCCAGCCAGGCGATGATCACGGGAGCGTTTTCAGTTGCCCAGCAAGCCATGTCTCTCGGGCTGTTCCCGCGCATGAACATCGTCCACACCAGCGAGACAGAGGCGGGCCAGATCTATGTGGGGCAGATCAACTGGATGATCTACATTGGCGTGGTGCTGCTCGTGCTGGTTTTCCAGTCCTCCACCAACCTAGCCAATGCCTATGGCGTTGCCCTCATTACGGCGATGATCGTCGACTCTTGCCTCGCCCTGCTCTTCTTCTGGTATTCGCGCAACCTGCCGCGCTGGCTCGTAGTGCCGCTGTTCATGGGCATCCTCGCCATTGAGGCCCTGTTCGCAAGCGCCAACTTTCTGAAGATCGCCCACGGCGGCTATGTGCCCATCATTATCGGCGCAGCGATCGTGCTGTTGATGTATATCTGGATGAAGGGCCGCGCCCTTCTCGCGGCCAAGCTCCGCCGCGAATCCATCGAACTCGTGGGCCTTCTGAACAGCCTCGAAAAGCGCCAGCCCACGCGCGTGGCAGGCGCTGCCGTCTTCATGCAGACCGATCCCGTTTATGCGCCCAGCGCCCTCATGCACAATCTGAAGCATAACCGCGTGCTGCACGACATTCTGGTCTTCGTCACCGTGGAGACATCTGATGAACCCCGTGCCGATCCCGACAAGCGCGTGACGGTCAAAAACCTGCCGCTCGGCGCCTGGCTGGTGGAAGCCAGGTTTGGCTATATGGAGCAGCCCGACGTGCCGGCGGCCTTGCGGGCTTGCGAGCCCCTGGGGCTTTCCATCGATCCGGCCCAGGCCTCCTATTTCCTTGGCCGCCGCGTCATCCGCACCTCGGTCAAATCCGCCCTGCCCTTCTGGCAGCAGCGCATTTTCATGATGTTGGCAAATCAATCGGCCCGGGCTATCGAATTCTTCCGCATTCCCCCCGACCGGGTTGTTGAACTCGGCATGCAAATGAGTGTCTGATGCCATCTCTGTCTCCCTTCTCGCGTCCCGGCCGCTTTTGGCGCGGCAACCTCCACACCCATTCAAACCTGTCGGACGGGGCCTTTGAACCGCCGCGGGTGATCGAGGCCTACAAGAACGCCGGCTATGATTTCATGATGCTGTCGGATCATTTCATGGGGCACTATAATTGGCCCATCGCCGACACCCGCGCCCTGCGCTCCAATAATTTCACCACCATCCTCGGCTCGGAACTGCACGCCCCGCAAACCCAGGTTGGCGAACTCTGGCATATCGTGGCCGCTGGCCTGCCGCTTGATTTCCCGCCCGCCGGAAAAAATGAAACCGGCGAACAAATTTCCCGCCGCGCCCATGAAGCCGGCGCTTTCATCGGCATAGCGCACCCCGCCTGGTCGCAGCTCACCATCGAGGATGGCCGCGCCATTGACTGCGCCCATGCGGTGGAAATCTACAACCATGGCTGCGCCATTGAAAACGACCGGGGTGATGGCTGGTATCTGCTGGATCAGCTTTTGAGCGAGGGCAGGCGCCTGACCGCCTTTGCCACTGACGACGCGCATTTCAAGTCACCCGATCATTTCGGCGGCTGGGTCCATGTGAAGGCCGAAAGCCTCGGGCCGGAAGTGCTGCTCGAAGCGCTCAAGAAGGGCCACTATTATTCAAGCCAGGGGCCGCAGATACACGACATCTCGATCAGCGGAAGCGAAATCAATATCACTTGCTCGCCCGTCGACAATATCACGGTGCTGTGCGGCAACTCCCGCACCCTGGTGCGCAATGCCAAATCCATCACCGAGGCAACCTTCGATTTGAAGAAACTGGAAACCGGCTGGCTGCTCACCAAACTAAGCCCGTGGTTCCGCGTGGTGTGCATTGATCATGCCGGGAAAAAGGCGTGGAGTAATCCCATCTGGAAAGATGAACTTTGATTCTGGGATAGAATGGCGATGAAAAAGACCCGTACCGAAACCGACAGCTTTGGCCCGATTGAAGTGGATGCCACGCGCTACTGGGGAGCCCAGGCTCAGCGTTCGCTCGGTAATTTCAAGATCGGCTGGGAAAAGCAGCCCCTGCCCGTAGTCCGCGCCTTGGGCATCGTCAAGCGCGCGTCAGCGGAAGTAAACATGACGCTGGGCCGCCTAGATCCAAAACTCGGCAAGGCAATTGTCAGCGCCGCCCAGGAGGTGATCGAAGGCAAGCTCAATGACCACTTCCCGCTGGCCGTGTGGCAAACCGGCTCAGGCACCCAGTCCAACATGAATGCCAACGAGGTGGTGTCAAACCGCGCCATTGAAATGCTGGGCGGCGAGATGGGATCGAAGAAGCCCGTGCATCCCAACGACCATGTCAACATGAGCCAGTCGTCCAACGACACCTATCCCACCGCCATGCACATTGCCTGCGCCGAAGAAATTCACCACGCCCTGCTCCCGGCCCTGCAGAAACTCCGCAACGCCCTGAACGACAAGGCGCACCAGTGGAAGCACATCATCAAGATCGGCCGCACCCACACCCAGGATGCAACGCCTGTGACCCTCGGCCAGGAATTTTCCGGCTACGCCAAGCAGATTGAAAACGGCATCGTCCGCATTGAACAGACCATGCCGCTGCTCATGGAATTGGCCCAGGGCGGCACCGCCGTCGGCACCGGCCTCAACGCGCCCGTGGGCTTTGCCGAAATGGTGGCCGAACGCATTGCCGCCATTACCCAGATGAAATTCACCTCGGCGCCCAACAAGTTCGAGGCGCTCGCCGCCCATGACGCCATGGTGATGAGCCACGGCGCCATCAACACGGTGGCCGCATCGCTTTTCAAGATTGCCAACGACATCCGCTTCCTGGGATCAGGTCCCCGCTCTGGCCTCGGCGAACTGTCGCTGCCCGAGAACGAACCCGGCTCCTCCATCATGCCGGGCAAGGTGAACCCCACCCAATGCGAAGCCCTCACCATGGTCTGCGTCCAGATTTTCGGCAATCATTCGGCACTGACCTTTGCCGGTTCGCAGGGCCATTTTGAACTCAACGTGTTCAATCCGGTGATGGCCTACAACTTCCTGCAATCCGTGCGCCTCATGGCCGATGCAGCGGGCAGCTTCACCGACAATTGCGTGATTGGCATTACCGCCAGGGAAGACAATATCAGGGCGGCATTGGACCGTTCGCTGATGCTGGTGACAGCCCTTGCGCCAAAATACGGTTACGACCGCGCCGCGAAAATTGCCAAGACGGCCCACAAGAACGGCAGCACGCTGCGCGAGGAAGCCATCAAGGATGGCATTCCGGCCGACGATTTTGACGCCATCGTGCGCCCCGCAGACATGCTGGCCCCAAAATGATGGCCGAGGTCGTCAATCTCCGCAACTTTCGCAAGCGGAAAGAGCGCGCGGAGAAGGAGATTGCGGCTGAGGTCAACCGCGCCGCCTTTGGCCGCACCAAATCCGAAAAGGAATTGAGCAAGGCCCGGCTCGCATTGGAAAAGAAGGCGCTTGATAAGCACAAGCGCGACGACTGATGGCCAAGGATCTCAAGCGTTCGCTGACCATTGCCGGCCACCGCACCTCGCTTTCCCTCGAACCTGAGTTTTGGCAAGCCCTGCAGGACGTGGCGCGGGCGGAAAAGAAAACCCTGGCCAGCCTCGTCGGCGAAGTGGACCGCACCCGCGGCACCCGCAATCTTTCCAGCGCCATCCGCGTCTGGCTCTTCAGGCGGGCAAAGAAAACCTGATCAATAGAGACCAGAAGGTGATGCCGGCATTCGGGGAACCTGGACAGCCGGTTGCTGCGCAACGGGCTTGTCGCGCGGCGCAATTATTGGCGCCACCTCCGCCACAACTTTCCGATGGACCCGCAACTCCCGTTGCCGCAGCCGCAGCTCCGCCTTGTTGATGGCATCGCCATCCCGGATCAGCCGCTGCTCCTCAACCTTCGCCAGTTCGACATCCAGAATCCGCTGGGCGGCTTGCACCTTCAATTCGCGCTGGCGCAGGCGCAATTCCGCCCGCTGGGCGTAGAAGGCCGTCAGCCGTTCCTCATCGATCTTGCGGAGTTTCTCCTCCTCGATGGCCATGCGCTCCTGTTCCTTCTGCACTTTCTCAAGGGCATCAACGCCCTGCTCCAGCACTTTGAAGCCAAGGTAAGAGGTGAGCGCCGTCCGGTCCTCGCCGGCCACAAGTTGCGACGGCTTTCCCGAATATGAAATTTCCATGGGCGGCAGTTCCGGCATGGCCTTGAGGCTGAGAACCACGCCCAAGTCAATTTTCCCCTCAGCCAGCTCTGCAATCGGCTTGACCAGCACTTGTGCGTCGGGGCCGGTCATGCCGAAGGGTGTAAAGGTTGCAACACCATTGGCGACCGCCACCGCTCCGGAAACCGGCCCGAGCGTGATGCCGTCACCGCTGCGCAGGCCGGCAAAGGCAAGCTCAAGGCTTTTGGCATCCTTCGCGGTCAAAATCAGCTTGGAAAAATTCTCCGGCGTAATATTCAGGAGCTTGCCGTCCTGCAGCTCGAAGGTGCCTTTGCCATTCAGCATCGCCAGCACCCCGCCGGGGCTGCGCCCCACGCCATCAAACTTGACATCGACCGAGGCCAGCCCCGCGGCAATGGCTCTTCCGTCGCTCTGCTTGAAGCGCTGGAAAACATCGATGGGAACCGCCACCCGTCCGGTAATTTTCCGTCCTTCATTGGCCGGCCGCGAGGCAATTTCGACGGCGATGTCATCGCCCTCCCCGGTCTTGGCGGAAGCGATGAATTCCGTCACATCATCCGCAGCCGTAATGCCGATTTGCGCATTGCCCACGGAAAGGCCGGGATAGATCTCAAGCAGCTTTGGCCGCACCCACACCACGCCGGTCAGGCCGAACGGCAGGGTCTTGGCGAAGGTTTCTTCCAGCGGCTGGACGCTGCCATTCCACGGCAGGAAGACCGGCGCTATCGTGTTCACCAGCGAAATATCGCCCACGTCGAAATCACCTGTGAGCTGCGTCTGGTCCTTCAACGAGGCGCTGCCTGTGAACGTGAAATCGGACAGCTTCGCTTCGATCTCGTCAAAGGATTGCACATTCCCGGTCGTGTTGATCTTGGTGGCAAAGGACAATTGCCCGCCAGCCGCCGAAAGCGCCGGAATTTTGAGCGCGGCAAGCAGGTCTTGCGCCTGCGCACTCTGCACCGTGAGAGTGCCGTCAAGCACCAGCTTGCCGGGGTCCGGATTGACGTTGCCCCTGAATTTCACCTCTGAACGGTAAATGTCGCCTTGCAAGTCAATCTGAAAACTATCCTGCAGCATCCCGTCGGCGGTCAGCACCGCGCGGGCCGGAATCGCATCGGTTGTTTCAATAGCCCCGCCAAACAGGTTGAACAGCGTAGCGCTCGACGGGCTTTTGATTTCTGTGGTGCCCTTGAGCACCGTGCCGGCACCCACCGTAAAGCTGCCGTTGGAGGTAATGTCGAGATCGCCGACTTTGCCAATGACGCCAAAATGCGTCGTGGGCGCCGTGGCTGATGGCTTTGCCTGCAGATCGATTTTCAACGCCGTCTTGCCTAGAACCGACGACCATTGCGGAGTGGCGTCGCGCGGCAGCAGGCCGATGAGCCGCAGCAGTCCGCGCGGGTCCTCGGCGTTGAGCGAAATGCCGATGTCGCCATCGGGGCCTTCCTCAGTATTGAGCACATTGCCCGATACGCTCAATTTCGCCCCGCCGACCGAGCCCGCCTCGATGGTCTTGAGATCAAAGCCCTTCACCGTGGTTTCCATGTCCACCGCCACATCGGAAGCCTCGACCCCGTTGAGCCTCAGCGTTCCCGACTGGAACGTAAGGTGCATATCGCGCTTGACCTGCTCATCGACAAAATTCCTGACAATGCCGGTCCAGCTTGCGCTGCCATCGGAGGAAAGGGCCGCCAGGCCATTGGGGATGTAACTGTCAATGTCGGCGGTTTCCATGTCGACGCGCAAGTCAATGATCGGGCGCTCGCCGTTGACCAGCACCTCGAGCCCCGCCTTGCCCCGTTCGCCATCCAGCTCATAGTC
>CADEEO010000046.1:0-3091 GCA_902826365.1 uncultured Hyphomicrobiales bacterium
CTACTATCTCGACCATTGCCTCGATGCGGATGAGAAGGGCGTTCGCACCCTGCTTCTCGTCTCTTCTGCCATCGGCGGCATCATCAAGCACAACGCGTCGATCTCCGGCGCCGAAGTCGGCTGCCAGGGCGAAGTGGGCTCGGCTTCCGCCATGGCCGCAGCAGGTTTGTGCGCGGCGCTCGGCGGTACCAATGAGCAGGTGGAAAACGCCGCCGAAATCGCCCTTGAACATCACCTCGGCATGACCTGCGATCCCGTCGGCGGCCTGGTCCAGGTGCCCTGCATCGAACGCAACGCCTTCGGCGCCGTGAAGGCCGTCACCGCCGCCTCGCTGGCGCTGCGCGGCGATGGCCAGCATTTCATGCCGCTCGACAACTGCGTCGAAACCATGCGCCAAACCGGCATCGACATGAGCGACCGCTACAAGGAAACCTCCACCGGCGGCTTGGCGGTGAATGTGGTTGAGTGCTGAGGCTTCGCTTCCCCTCTCCCGATTTGCTCACGCTGTTCGCAAATCACCCTCTCCCACAAGGGGCGAGGGTTAAGGACGTTTCTTCCCTCTCCCCTCCGTGGGAGAGGGTCCGGCGAAGCCGGGGGAGAGGGGCGGTTCACAGGCCCACGTTTCAATAAGCGTCGGGCAAAGCTCCGCCCTCAGTGAAAATGGTTAAAAATAATCCGTATACAGATGATTTATGTCTCAGCTTGAGTCCGGCTTCATCGCCTCCCAGGCGAACCAGTCGCAGTTGGCGAGGATTTCGTCGATCTCGTGGATGGGTTTCTTCCGGTATCCCGGCGGACGCCCGGGGCGGAGCGGCGACTTGAACTTTACGTCAAGTGCGAGATCAGGGGTTGCCTTCCGCCTTTCCTGCAAGCGGACGAGGCGTTTGGCCTGTCGCGGCAGGTCCTCAAGGGCGAGCTTGACAGCCCGGAGCCTGCGGTGAAGGCGCATGGCGCTGGCAAGACCATCGGGCGGGGGCGGGGGTTCAACCACCGGCTGGGGTTTTGGCCAGAGAGCCACCACCCGGGGGTCATAGTCCAGGACACGGACGCGCGGCATGACCCGGGGAAACTTTCGGCGGGACACGCGCGCAAACTTGAATCTCTTGCGTGGGTCGAAGAGCTGGAAGGAGGGGGAGCGCGCGGCTCCGCCGCCCTTTTCCTTAGGCGCTGCTGACTTGACCCCTTCCGGCCTGGGCCGCAGAGGCGCAAGCTTCACCACCACATTCCGGGCGGCGATGACAATCAGGCGGCGGACGGCGGATTCAGCGGGTCTGAGTACCGCCAGCACGGCGCTGTGCAGGGAGCGGGGAATCCGCGAAGCCGCATCGCTGCCGTCAAGCCCGAGCAGAGCGAAGAGGACCGCAATGATCCCTTCGAGTGCCTTGCTGTTGCGTTTGATGGCCAAGTCCCAGTCCATGCGGTTCCTTGCAAAGAACATAACAGGAACGCATATGACATGTTAGGAATATAGGTGTCAAGTGGCATTTATTCATATTATGAAATGACTAAGATTATCGCCGAATGCAAATTAAGGTAGTATCTCAGAAAGTTGAGGTAGGTAAATTTGCGAAGATCATCCCAGCTTTACTTTTTGCCAGGCGCGCAGGCTACCATATGAAGTGGCGTTGTCTCTTTGTGACGCTGCCAGCAGCAGCCGTTTTTTTGGGGATCGCGATACTGGCATACCTGAAATATGGAGAAGCGAGCAAGGCGAACGCAGAAACCGAAGCATTTAATCAACGGCTAATCCAATTACAACACGAACTGATAAAGAACCAAAGCGCAGAAGTTGACCAGTTCATCTCTGAAGCGACAAAAGCTGGCTATGCCCCTGCCTACTATTTGCGAGCCCTGCAATCCAGCAATCAAAAAACGCAAGAACAGGCTTTCAGCGATATGAGTTTTGCTTTGCAACATGGGGTGGTAAACGCGGCTCTGCTTATTCCCGGAGGAAATGTCGATTTTGTAAGCGACAAAACCCATGCCAGTGAATTGCGCCGTAAAGCTCTGGAAATAATTGGCAGGGTCTCGCAACAAAAAAACTTCTATACGATGATTGCAAAAATGCGATTGATTCATGAGGAGAAAACCCAAACTGGCGAAGATTGGGATCCGGCTTTCTACAAAAAGCTGCTTTTTCCAGAGATGAAGCAGATGCAGAGCTCGGGGAGTCCCCTAACAATATTGCTTGTTCTGGAAATTTTGGAGGGTGATGACAAGTTTAGCCGGGAACGTTGTCAAGTCCTCGCGGTAAGCATGCCGCTTCAAAACGCAAAGTCTTGTAAAACGTTACAGGACCTTGACAAAACCACAATTGACGTCGAGCGCGTTACCATTGGACTCGAGAGCTACAAACATGAAACAGAAAGACAATTCGGCCCCCAGCTTGATTTCTATCGGAAACTGGTTTGCGGGAAATTGGCAGTTGCTTATGCTGACGGACCAATCTGCACCGATATGCTAAGCTTCATTTTCTCAGTATGCTCATTAAGGCTTGACTATCCAAATTTGGCGACAGTCAATGGTGTAATGGTCTGCAGGGAGAACGAAATTGATGATGCCATAAGAGGTATCGCCGAGGAAATTCGGCCTCTCTTTGTAAACAGCGTGTTTGAATTGAAATAGGAACGCTTCTTGTTTTCCTCTCCCCCAAGGGGCGAGGAAAACCAGCGCGCTCTAAGCGCCAATCTCCTTCAAGTAATTCACCAGTCCGGCAGTTGAGCAATCCTGATCCTCGGTTGAAACCTTGCCTTCCATGACCGGCTGCAATCCCGTGGCCAGTTCCTTGCCGAGTTCCACGCCCCATTGGTCGAAGGCGTTGATGTCCCAGATTGCCGCTTCGACGAAGACGCGGTGCTCATACAGTGCAATGAGGCGGCCCAGCGTGTAGGGGTTGAGCTTCTTGTAGGCCAAAGTTACCGATGGCCGGTTGCCGGTGAACACCCGGTGCGGCGCCAGGCGCTTGGCTTCCGCCTTGCTCTTGCCCATCGCCAATAATTGCGCCGTGGCCTCCGCCAGCGTGCGGCCCTTCATCAGGGCCTGCGACTGCGCCAGGCAATTGGCCATCAGCAGCGTGTGATGCTCCGCCATG
>CADEEO010000046.1:3191-8723 GCA_902826365.1 uncultured Hyphomicrobiales bacterium
TCCGCCGATTTGAAATGCTCATCCATCGCATAAGCGCCTTCGAGGAAGCGCTTGAAATGATTTGGCCCGATGGCAATCATCAGCGGCAGGCCGATGGCCGACCAGATGGAATAGCGCCCGCCAACCCAATCCCAGAATCCGAAAATCCGATTCTGCGCGATGCCGAAGGCCGCCACCTTGTCGAGTGCGGTGGAAATAGCCGCGAAATGCGTTGGCACCGCCGCTTCGCCCAGCTTCTCGACAATCCAGCGCCGGGCTGTCTTGGCGTTGGTCATGGTTTCGATGGTGGTGAAGGTCTTGGAGGCGATGAGGAACAGCGTTGTCGCCGGGTTCAGGGTTTTCAAAGTGTCGGCGATATGGGCGCCGTCCACATTCGACACATAATGCAGCTGCGGCCCGTCATGGTAAGGTGCCAGCGCCAGCGTGGTCATGGCGGGGCCGAGGTCCGAGCCGCCAATGCCGATGTTCACCACATCGGTGATCTCGCTCGCCCGCACGCCCTCGGCAAATTTCGCCATATCAGCCAGAACGCCCCGCACCTCTGGCATCACGTCGCGGCCTGCCACCATGACAGGCGACTTTGACTGATTGCGTAGCGCCGTATGCAGCACCGCGCGGCCCTCGGTGGTGTTGATGATCGCGCCCGCAAACATCGCATCGCGCTTCTTGGCCACGTCCGCCGCCTTGGCCAAAGCCAGCAGCAGCTTCATGGTCTTGCCAGTCACCGCGCATTTGGAAAAATCCAGCAGCAGGTCATCCTGCCTTGCCGAAAACTCGGCGAACCTGTCACTCCGCCCGGCAAAAGCCTTGCGCATGTCAAACGGCGCCAGCGACTTTTGATGCTGGCTTAAATCCTTGAGAGCTTTGCTGACTTTATCGGAACTGGACATGGCTTCCCCAAGTGTGGGTTGGTTTCTGTCTCGCGTTTCTATAGACTTGGGGAGAGACGTCAATAACGGCACTTGTGGCAGCAAATCTGAATTGGAATAGTAACTGGAACTGTAGATATGGACAGCTCTAACACCACAGTTCGGAGAGTCTTTGATCTAAGGACCATTGTTGGGGCTGTGTTGGCTCCCTTATTTCCGGGTGCTGTCATGGCGTTGATATCACTTAGATCAGAACCCTATTTGGCCATATGGTACTTTCAGACCGGTGCCATCCTCGGCTACTCCACATTGCCGTTCGGAATTGTGAGTCATTATCTCCTTGTTCGGAAAAAGTTCACTTTCCTGCCAGCTTACTTACTCTTGGGTGGTCTGCTTGGTGTTGCTTCTCTTATTATAATGCTGCTTCCGGGAATTGTTGTTGATCCAAAGACAGTGCTAACTCCCGGGGTATGGTGGACCCCATTTCTAATATTTTCATTTTTCTTTGGAACCCTGGCAGGACTGGTCTTTTGGTTTATTGCCGCACCAAATCGAATCTAGGAAAAATCACGCCGCCTGGCGCAGCGCCTTGCCTTCGATGAGATTGTTGAACAGCGTGCGGCTCATCCGCTCAAGCTGCGGCAGGAGGGGCAGCGCCTTGGCGCGCACGCGGGGGTAGGCATCGGGGCCGAGCGCCTCGTTCAGCCAGTCGATATATTGCGGGATATGGGCCCAGCGCTCGATGAGGGCAGGGGTCAGCTCCGCATGGAACTGGGTGGCAAGCAGCGTATCCGCCACCGACATGATCTGTACCTTCGTGACCGGCGATGTCGCCAGCACTTCGGCGCCCTCGGGCACTTCCTGCACCTCGGCGTGGTGCCACTGCATCACCTTCAAGGTTGGCTTCAGGCCGTTCGTCATGCCATGCCGCCGGCCAAGGCCCGAAAGCTTGACCTCGCCGATGCCCACTTCCGGCTTGCTGGCCACGCCGATCTTGCCGCCCAAAGCTTCCGCCAGAAGCTGAAGGCCCAGGCAAATGCCAAGGAACGGCCGGTTGCGGTTGATGGCCCATTCCCTGATGGCGCGTTTTTCATCCACCAGCCAAGGATGCGCCTGGGTCTCCCACACATCCATGGCACCACCCATGACCAGCAGAAAATCATAAGGGGCAAGAGATGGTATCTCTTCGCCCCGGTGCAGCATCACAATATCCAGTTCGGTCCCGCGCGCGCGCAGGAAATCGCCGAACAGCCCGGGAGGCTCGTCATCCATATGCTGGAACACAAGGGCTCTGCTGATCATGTCTCGGGTCCTCATGTCCTGTTGAAGAGAGGGGGTAAATAGGGCTTACATGACGAATCGCAACAGACATGTTTGTCGCAGGATTTAATGAATCAAAAGCAAAGCCCGATCCAGTGACAATTTCGCGCCGGACCATTTTTTTCGCCCTGTTCCCTTTCGCCTGCGGCTATTTCCTGTCCTACCTGCTGCGCGCCGTGAACGCCGTGGTGGCTCCCAATCTGGTGCAGGATTTTGGTGTTTCCCCCGCCGAGCTTGGCATATTGACTTCGGCTTACCTGCTGGCGTTTTCGCTATTCCAGCTTCCCTTGGGCGTCCTCCTCGACCGCTATGGCGCAAGGCGGGTGCAGACCGTGCTTCTCGCCATCGCGGCGGCGGGCTGTTTCCTCTTTGCCATAGCCCCGGACTTCCTGTCGCTGGTGGCGTCCCGCGCAATCATCGGGCTTGGCTTTTCCGCCGGCTTGATGGCGAGCTACAAGTCCTCGTCCATCTGGGTGCCAAGCGAGCGCCGCTCCCTGGTGAATGCCAGCATCATGTCGGCGGGGGCCCTTGGCATTGTCATGGCCACCGAGCCCACGGCCTATTTGGTGGCGCTGGTGGGCTGGCGAACCACGTTCATGATTTTTGGCGGCGTCATTCTGGCCGGCGCCGCCTTTGTCTTCCTTGCCGTGCCGGAAAAGGACGAGGCGAAAACCGCCGCGGGGCTGGGCCGGCAGATGGGCGAGCTCATGCAAATTCTCAAGCTGCCGCTGTTCTGGCGCATCGCCCCGCTGCTTGCCTTGAACACTGGCATCCCGGTAGCCCTGCAAACCCTGTGGGCCGGGCCCTGGTACCGCGATGTGCTGGGCTTTGCGCCCTCCGAGGTGGCCCGCAGCCTGTTCTGGATGGCCGCCACCTTCATGGTCGGCATCTTCCTCGTCGGCGTGACGGCCGACCGCCTGCAGCGGCGCGGCATCGGCCCGATGACCGTGCTGCTCGGCTTCGTCATCGCCAACCTCGCGGCCCAGACGGCCATCGTCTCGCAGGTGAAGGTGCTGGCCTTTCCCGCCTGGCTCGTCCTGGCGGCCATAGGCCAGGCCGCCATTCTGGCCTACCCGTGGTTTGCCGCGCGCGTGGGCGCGGGGCTAGCCGGCCGCTCCAACGCCACCATCAACTTCGCCATGTTCCTGGTGGCCTTCGCCGCCCAGGCCTTCGTCGGCGTGGTGATCGGCTGGTTCCCGCAAAGCGACGCCGGCTATGATCCCAACTCCTACATCTGGGCCTTTGGCCTGCTTTTGGCTTTGGAGTTTTTGGCCTTGTTCTGGTATCTCTTCGTGCCCCTGGCCAGCTTGAAAGACGAGACACCTTGACCAATCCGATCATTGCCGAAGTCACCCGTGGCGGCATTGTTGAAAGCCGCCACACGGGGGCCTTCGCCGTGGTGGATGGCGAAGGCAAGCTGATCAAGTCGGCGGGCGATTTCGCCGTGCCCATTTTCCCGCGCTCGGCCATCAAGGCCTTCCAATGCGTGCCCCTGATCGAGTCCGGCGCCGCCGACCGCTTCGGCTTCACCGACGAGGAAATCGCACTCGCCTGTTCCTCCCACAATGGCGAGCCGGAGCATGTGCGCGTCGCCCGCTCCATGCTGCAGAAGGCGGGAGAAGACGAGGCGCATTATGAATGCGGCGCCCATTGGCCCTATTTTGCCGAAGCCCAGCACGACCTCGTGCGCCATGGCGAGGGGCCGCTGCAGGTTCACAACAATTGCTCCGGCAAGCACGCCGGGATGCTGGCGCTGTCACGCCAGCTGGGCGCTGATCCCAAGGACTATGTGAAAATCGAGCATCCCGTGCAGCAGGCGATAGCCAAGGCGATTGCGGAATACTGTGATGTTGATGCGGGAACACTGACCTGGGGCATTGACGGCTGCTCGGTGCCAACCTGGGCCTTTCCGCTGAGCAACATGGCCCTGGGCTTTGCCAGGCTCACCGAAACTGCCACCGGCAAACGCATCATCGCGGCGGTGCGGAAATATCCCTTCATGGTGGCGGGAACCGGCCGGTTTGACACCAGGCTCATGGAGGTGCTGCCGCGCGTATTCGTGAAAACCGGGGCGGAAGGCGTCTATTGCGGCTGCATCCCCCACGCGAAGATCGGCATCGCGCTCAAATGCGACGATGGCGCGGGCCGTGCCGCCGAAACCGCCATGGCCTCGCTCCTCGCTTCGCTGGATGTGTGGACCGCGGAAGAGAAGGCAATTCTCCAAACCTTCGCCCATGCCGAACTCAGGAACTGGCGCAAGATTCCGGTGGGCGATGTTCACGCCACTATGCCCGGATAATGTTATCCTTCAACTGAATCAGCTCCGGAACTTTCGCGCCATTTTTCCCTAAGTCCTCGGTCACCATCTCACGGTGGTCCATGCCCATGATCGCGGCGATTTTGGAGCCGCTGATCACATTGTTTGCAAGGTAGCTCGGAGCAGCGCCCTCGGTCACCGATGCCGTGATGCCTTTCCCGCAGTTACGGACAAGGTTTCCCTGCGCCGAAAGATTGCGCGCATAAGGCCCCCAGCCCAGCGCAATGCCCACGTCCCCGGCGTTCTCCACCACATTGCTGCTCACCAGCGTATCGGCTTCCGCGGCAATGCCGAAACCGGTGTTCGCACCCTTGGTGTTTCCGCCATTCGCGTTGCGCACCAGATTATTGCTGCACACCGCAAGGCGCCCGCCCTCATTGAAATTGGTGATGGAAATGCCGAAGCCCACATCATCCAGAATATTGTTGCTGACCACCGCCCCTTCAAAGGCGAACTCCACATAGATTGCCACTTCGCCGCTGCGCGATATGTTGTTGCCCATGATCTGGCAGTTGGAGCCCGCATTGTTGCGGACCGCGGAAAAATAGCAATCCGCTATGCGGTTGTTGGAAACCAGCACATGCGCCGCCTTGTAAATGTTGATGCCATTGCCATTCTGCCCGGAGCCGCCGGCTTTCGCGGCGATGTGCTCGACGCGGTTGTTGATGACCAGCGTTCCGTCTTCGCGCTTCTCCGATGTCCACACCTGAATGCCATTGTTGCCGATGTCATGGACATGGTTGCCGGAAATTTCGAGGCCCTTGGAGTCAAGTGCGAAGAGGGCGGTTTTCTCCTGCAGCAAAAATTCATTGCCCGAGATGCGCCCGCCGCAATTCCTGAGCACCAACCCGTTGCCGCCGCCTTCAAAGGTCACGCCGCTGATGTTCACGCGTCCTGCGCCCTCGACACTGAGAATGTCCGCGCTGCCAATCGCTACGAGCCTTGTATGCCCGGCAACGCCTTCAATCTGCAATGGCGTGGTGAGGCGCAAGCCTGAAACAAGGAAATTTCCGACCACCAGGAGCA
>CADEEO010000046.1:8733-21554 GCA_902826365.1 uncultured Hyphomicrobiales bacterium
GCCGCCGTTTGCCGCCGCATGGTCAATCGCCGCCTGCAATTCAAGCGTCTGGTCGGCCCCATTTGAGGCGACTTCGGCTATGGTGGGGGTTGCGGCAAGTGCTGCCCCTGCGGACAAGAGGGATCGGCGCGAGAAATTCATTTTGGCACACTCCGTGGGGTGCGGAGCAAGAATTATGCCCGGTTCCTCCGCCGGAATGACGATTATTTTAGCTAAGGTTCGGAAACCAGCTTGGTTGCGGGCTCGCTGGCGCTGCTGATCAAGGCCTTGAACAGGCCCATTTTGTCGGCATCCTCCGTGATAAAACAGCTTGAATCCTTGAATTCAATCTCGTCCCCGAATTGCCCCGATTCCTGGAGCTTCTTGCATTCGAGGGAATAAATCAGGAGTTCTTTCGGTTCGGCCTTGACCAGCACATAGGTTGAAGCCCCGGAAGTCTCTGCGGCCTGCAGAATCCACCACTGGCCCTCAAGCGGAATAAAGGACATCTGCATCTCTGACGTGCCAGATTTCACCAGATAATGCGAAGCCTCGGCTGAGAAATTCAGGGATTCTGCACTCTTCTTCCAACCACTATCACTGCGTTCATAAGCTGCCAGATTGGGATAGTCGGCCAGCAGCAGTTTTGCATCGGCATCGGCAAACAGGGGCGTCTTCGTTTCCAGATTGCATCCCGTCAACGCAAGAGCCAGAAGGCCGAGGAAGATCACGCGAAACCAATTGCCCATGAGATCATTCTCCAGTTGGAAGCTCTAGCTATGCACGTTGGCCTGCGCGAAACCAAGGCGCTTGTTCAAGTGTTCAAGCAGAGCCAGCGCCGCGTCAGGAATAACTGTTCCGGGGAGGAACACCGCCGCGGCCCCCATGTCCTTCAGGGTCCGGACATCCTCCGGCGGGATGACGCCGCCCACCACGATCATGATGTCGGCCCGTCCCGCCTTTTCAAGTGCTGCCTTGAGCAGGGGGATATGGCTGAGGTGCCCGGCGGTGAGCGTCGAGATGCCGACCATGTGGACGTTTTCCTTTGCGGCGAAAGCCGCCACTTCCTCCGGCGTGGAAAACAGCGCCCCGATTTTCACTTCAAAGCCCATATCGGCGAAGGCCGAGGCTATCACCTTCTGCCCACGGTCATGGCCATCCTGCCCCATCTTGGCAACCAATATGCGGGGCGGGCGGCCGTCGGCCTCCTTGAAAGCCGTCACCGCCCGTTTGGCCATCTCGATTTTCTGCAGGTCGCGCGACGAGGCGAGGTAAATTCCCTTCGTCACCCGCGTGGTCGCCACATGCCGGTTCCACACTTTTTCCAGCGCCAGGGAGATCTCGCCAACCGTTGCCTTGGCGCGGGCCGCATCCACCGCCGCCGCCAGCAAATTGCCATCACCGGTCTTCGCCACGGCCGACAGGCGGTCCAGCATCTCCTGGCACGTCTGCGGATCGCGCTCGGCCTTCAGGCGCTGGAGCTTTTCAATCTGGCTTGCCCGTACCGCCGAATTGTCGACCTTCAGAATATCAATCCTGGCTTCATCGGAGTTGCGATACTTATTCACGCCGACAACCGTCTGCTCGCCCGCATCGATGCGCGCCTGGGTGCGGGCCGCCGCTTCTTCGATGTGCAGTTTCGGAATCCCGGCCTCAATAGCCTTGGCCATGCCGCCAAATTTTTCTATTTCCGCAATGTGCTCCCAGGCCTTGGCTGTGAGATCAGAGGTGAGCTTTTCCACGAAATAGCTTCCGCCCCAGGGATCGATGACCCGGCAGGTTCCCGCTTCCTGCTGCAGGAACAACTGCGTATTGCGGGCAATACGCGCCGAGAAATCCGTGGGCAGCGCCAGGGCCTCATCAAGCGAATTGGTGTGGAGCGATTGCGTTCCGCCTTGTGTGGCGGCCATGGCCTCAATGCAGGTGCGCGTCACATTGTTGAACACATCTTGCGCCGCAAGGCTCCAGCCCGATGTCTGGCAATGGGTGCGGAGCGAAAGCGAGCGCTCGTCCTTGGGTGAGAAGCGCTGCATCAGCGTGGCCCAGATCACCCGCGCGGCGCGCATCTTGGCTACTTCCATGAAGAAGTTCATCCCAATGGCCCAGAAGAAGGAAAGCCGCGGCGCGAACCTGTCGATATCCAGTCCCGCATCTACGCCGGCTTTCGCGTATTCAAAACCATCGGCCAGCGTGTAGGCCAGCTCAAGATCGGCGGTGGCTCCCGCCTCCTGCATGTGATAGCCGGAAATCGAAATCGAATTGAACTTCGGCATCCGCTCGGAAGTATATTTGAAAATGTCGGAGACAATCCGCATGGAATGCCGCGGCGGATAGATATAGGTGTTGCGCACCATGAATTCCTTGAGGATGTCATTCTGGATCGTGCCGGAAAGTTTTTCCGGCGGAACGCCCTGTTCCTCGCCCGCCACGATGAACAGCGCAAGGATCGGCAGAACCGCGCCATTCATCGTCATCGACACGGTCATCTTGTCCAGCGGAATGCCGTCGAACAGCGTGCGCATATCGTAGATGGAATCGATGGCGACACCCGCCATGCCCACATCGCCCGCCACGCGCGGATGGTCGCTGTCATAGCCCCGGTGCGTCGCCAGATCGAAGGCGATGGAAAGCCCCATTTGCCCCGCCGCCAGATTGCGGCGGTAGAAAGCGTTTGAATCTTCCGCCGTCGAGAACCCGGCGTATTGCCGGATGGTCCAGGGCTGGGTGGTGTACATGGTGGGGTAGGGCCCCCGCAGGAAGGGCGCAACGCCGGGATAGGCGTCAGCATAACCTTCACTCGTCCCATAACCCGCCGAAACCAGAATACCTTCAGGCGTCATCCACGCATCGTCATTCCGGCGAAAGCCGGAATCCCTCTCAGGAGATTCCGGCTTTCGCCGGAATGACGGATGGAGAGGGATATTTGAAAAATCTGGAACGCGGCTCACGGGACGGACTCCACCGCCGCTTCGAACTCTTTTGGCAGCTGATGGGTCTTCGTCCCGATAAGCGGATCGCTGCTGGCATTTTTTGAATCAAATTCCGGCAGCTTTCCGCTCTTCTCAATGCCTTGAAAAATTGCCCAGGCGTGCTCGCACAAGCCGTGGGTGAGAGACTCCACATAGCCCGAACCGGACGCCGGATCGGCCACGCGCCAGAGCTGCGACTCTTCCAGAAGGATAAGCTGCGTATTGCGCGCCATGCGCCGTGCAAAGGCGTTGGGCAGGCCCTGCGCGATTGAAAACGGCAGAACCGTAAACGTATCCGCGCCGCCAAGCCCCGCACCGAACACCGCCGCCGTGGAGCGCAGGATATTTGTGTGGGGATCAAGCCGCGCCATCATCCGCCGCGAGGTTTCGCCATGCAGGCGCAAGGGCTGATGCGCAATCCCACTTGCCTCAAGCACCCGCGCCCAGAGCAATCGGATGGCGCGGAATTTTGCCAGCGTCAGGAACATGTCCTGATTGGCGGCAAGCGTTGCGCCGATAATGCTTTCTGGAGACTGGTTTTCAAATTTCCGCAAAGCACCAACAATCTGCGCCAGCACGCAGGCCAGCTCCTGCGCTTCGCTCGCCCCTTGCTCGTGAAATACGCGGCCATCGGCCTCAAGAAACGGCCCTTTGAATCCCTGTGCCGCCAATTCTTTTACATCACCCATTCCAAATGAAACGCTCAGCCGCGCCGGATCAATCGGCTGCTTTCCCACGTAAGCCGCAAAGGCCTTGGCCAGCCCGCCGCCGTCCTCAAGCCGGGTGTGAATCGCATGCAGCGCCACGCCCTGCAGCACGCGACCAACATCCGCATCGGAGTTAACGATACAAAGCCCGCCCGCCCCGTTTTCCAGATCATCCAGCGCCTGTTCATTGGCCTTCGCGCCATCCGGATGATCCACCCGCTGCATGACAATCCATGGTGCATGGTCTGCCCGCTCGGCCCGTACGCCTTGAATCTGCTGATACAGCGGTTCAATGCGAATGCCGTCCGCCGTCCGGCCCGCCAGCTTTTCAGCGCTTTCGCCTTTCAAAATGGCGGCCACGCGGGCCTGCCACATGTCCAAAGTCGCATCCGGAAAATCATTCATCCCCGTGATGCTAGTGCCCAAATCTGCCCTGTCAATTGGCCCCTGTTTTGGGTAAATGACGTGTCACAGCATTGCTCCAATTCGAAGGAATAAGGTTTATCATGAGCGACAACGCAATTTTTCTGGGCAAAAGCGACAAGCGCGAAGAACTGTTCCTGCCCCTGGCCAACCGCCACGGGCTGGTGACCGGCGCCACCGGCACGGGCAAGACTGTCACTTTGCAAATCATGGCCGAGAGTTTCTGCAAGGCCGGGGTTCCGGTTTTCGCCGCTGACGTGAAGGGCGACCTCTCCGGCATTTCGCAAGAGGGAACGCCGATTGATGCCCTCACCGAGCGCGCCAAGAAAATCGGCTTTGACGATTACGGCATGGAAGCCACCCCCACCATCTTCTGGGATCTCTTCGGCGAGCAGGGCCACCCCATCCGCACCACGGTCACCGAAATGGGCCCCCTCATGCTGTCGCGCCTCATGGGCCTCTCGGAAGCCCAGGAGGGCGCGCTCAACATCGCCTTCCGCATCGCTGACAATGAAAATCTGGCGCTCCTTGATCTCAAGGACTTGCGCGCCCTGCTGGCCGATCTCGCCGATCGCGGCAAGGAAATCACCACCCAGTATGGCAATGTGCAATCCGCCACCATCGGCTCCATCCAGCGCCGGCTTGTGGTCATCGAAGAGCAGGGCGGCGACAAGTTCTTTGGCGAGCCCGCCCTCGACATCAGGGATTTCATGCGCACCACGCGTGATGGCCGCGGCTACATGAACATTCTTGCCGCCGACCGGCTCATGTCCTCGCCGCAGCTCTACGCCACCTTCCTGCTCTGGCTCCTCTCGGAGCTTTTTGAGGAAATGCCGGAAGTGGGCGATCCGGAAAAACCGAAGCTGGTGTTCTTCTTCGACGAAGCCCATTTGCTTTTCGATGACGCGCCTCCCGGCCTCGTGCAAAAAGTCCAGCAGACCGTGAAGCTCATCCGCTCCAAGGGCGTTGGCGTATATTTTGTCACGCAGAATCCGCTCGATGTGCCCGACAATATTTTGGAGCAGATGGGCAACCGGGTGCAGCATGCGCTGCGCGCCTATACGCCGCGCGACCAGAAGGCCGTGAAAGCCGCCGCCACAACCTTCCGCCCCAATCCGAAGTTCGATACGGAAGAAGTCATCACCGAACTGGGCAAGGGCGAGGCGCTTGTCTCCACCCTCGATATGAAAGGCGTGCCTTCGATGGTGGGCCGCACCCTCATCCGCCCGCCTTCCGGCCGCATGGGCACGATCACCCTGGAAGAGCGCAAGAGCCTGATCAATAATTCCCCGGTCTTCGGCCAGTATGAAGAGGCGGTTGACCGCGACTCGGCCTATGAAAAACTGCAAGTAAAGGCAAACGCCCGCGCCAAGGCCAATCAGCAGGAAGCGGCAGAGAAAGTCGAACGCAAAGCCGAGCGGGCGGCGCCACGCGAACGCGAATCGGCTACTGATCGCTTCATCAAGAACGCTGCCAGCAGCGTCGGCCGGCAACTCGGAACCAGCGTCGCCCGCTCCATCGGCAACGCCCTGGTGCGCGGGATTTTGGGTGGGCTGACGAGGAGATGAGCTTTTCCCTTGTCAGCAGTCCGTCATTCCGGCGTACGCCGGAATCCATTTAACGTCAAAAAGATTCCGGCTTGCGCCGGAATGACGAATGATTGGAAAAAGAAATCTAAATAATCTCGTCCTCGTCAAACAGCGGCTGCTGCACCAGGTCGGATTTTTTCATCCGGGCCACGTGGAACAGCGCGTCGCCGCGGTTGACGATGGGGAGGTTGGTGCGCCCGATGATGATGCCGTCATCTTCGGCAATCACCTGAACGCTCAAATCGCCAAGCGGGTTTGAAATCTCGCCGATCTTCTCGCCCCTCGATACATGCGCCCCCGTCGGCAGCGAGCTTCGCAGCACGCCGCCCTCCGGGGCCCGCAGCCAGGTGCTGGAAAGCGAGATGGCGGTCTGATGTTTTGTTTCGGAATGCGGCGGAAGGGCGATCATCTTCAGGGATGCCATCACCCGCAGGATGCCATGAACCCCCGTGTCGATGGCGATCTCATCAAAGCGCAAGGCCTCGCCCGCCTCATAAAGCAAAACTTTTACACCCTGATCCCTGGCGCATTGCCGTAATGTTCCATCCCTGAGTTTTGAAATCAGGATAACCGGCGGCGCAAAGAGTTTGGCCATTTTCAAAAGCTCCGGCTCATCCGGCGCAATGCGAATCTGCGGCAGGTTCGTGCGGTGCAAGGCAGCGGTGTGCAAATCGATGCCATACTTTGAGCGCAGCACCACTTCCTTCATGAAGAGGTCGGCCAGAAGAGAGGCCAGCGAGCCATGGTCCGAGCCGGGGAACGAGCGGTTGAGATCGCGCCTGTCGGGCATGTAGCGTGAATGATTGAGAAAGCCGAAGGTGTTGACAATGGGCACCGCCAGAAGCGTTCCCGCCAGTTCCTTCAAGGCATTATGGTTCACCACCCGGCGGACAATTTCGACGCCGAGAATCTCATCGCCATGCACCACGCCGGAAATGAAAAATGCAGGCCCGGGCTTCGCGCCATGGATCACATGGACGGGCAGGCTGATTGGCGTGTGGTTGGCCAGAACGCTGATCGGCAGTTCAACGGTTTTCCGCGTGCCCGCCGCAACCTCGAAATCGCCGATCTGAAATGCTGTCATCCCTGGCCCCGTGTCCGCGTCTTGCCGGGCTTGGCGTTCTTTTCCATGAATTCGATAATGGATTTGGCCACATCGACGCCCGTGGTTTTTTCAATGCCTTCAAGCCCCGGCGATGAATTCACTTCCATCACCACCGGACCACGCTTCGAGCGCAGCAAATCAACCCCTGCCACATTCAGCCCCATGGCGCGCGCCGCCTTCAGCGCCGTGGAGCGTTCAAGCTGCGTGAGCTGCACTTTCACCGAGCTGCCGCCGCGATGCAGGTTCGAGCGGAAATCGCCCTTGGCCCCGGAACGCTCCATGGTGGCCACAACCCGCCTGCCCACCACAAAGGCCCTTATGTCGCGCCCCTCCGATTCCTTGATGAATTCCTGCACCAGGATTGCGATATCAACTCCGTTGAAGGCGTCAATCACCGACTTTGCCGATTTCGCCGTCTCCGCCAGCACCACGCCGATGCCCTGCGTGCCTTCCAACAGCTTGATGACCACCGGCGCACCGCCGACAATTTCCAGCACATCATGGGTGCGCGAGGTATCCTTGGCAAAGGCGGTCACCGGCATGCCAACCCCTTCGCGCGAGAGGATTTGCAAGCTCCGCAGCTTGTCGCGCGAGCGCCCGATGGCCACTGATTCATTCAGCGGATAAACCCCCATCATTTCAAACTGCCGCAGAACCGCAAGGCCGTAGAAGGTGTGCGACGCCGCAATGCGCGGGATGACCGCGTCAAAGCCCGTGAGCTTCTCGCCGAGATAGCGCAGCTCCGGCTTGCGCGAGGTGATGTTCATGTAGCAGCGCAGGTAATCCACCGGCACAATCTCATGGCCGCGCGCGATGGCCGTTTCCATCAGGCGCTGATGCGAGAAAAGTTTCGGGTTGCGGGTGAGCAAGGCAATTTTCATCTGGATTTCCGTTTGGTGCGCGAAATGAGGTAGGAGCGCCCGGGGTGGACAATGAATTTTCCGCGGATCGTGGCCCGCCCCAGCAGCATGGGAACTCCCATGTCGGCCCGGTCGGTCAGCGTGATTTCAGCGGTGAATTTGACGAGGCCGATGGCGATCTCGGTTTCCACCACGGCGCGCATTTCGCTGTGCCCGCTGGTGCTTTTCACCCGGCGCTGGCCCTTGATCGGCAATTCATAGTGATGCTTCCTGCCATTGTGCGGAAGCGCAAAGCGCACGTGGCTGCCCCTGATGGTGATGTCTTCCGCATGCAGCGCTGCAGAACGCGCCCCCGTATCAACCTTGGCAATCAGGGGTCCCAAGCCCAGCCTTGGCAAAACCACCCGCTCGCGCCAGCCGATCAGCGGAAGGGGATAATAGGTTGGGCGCAAGGTGGGCATCGTGATTTGTTAGCGTAAACAGGCGCTGTTCGCCACTCCCCGGCCAAACATGGTTGACACGGGCAAAGCGCAGTGAGGTGTTATCATATGGAGCTGGTTTCTACGTCTACAGTGTCGAAAATGACCAATAAAGATTCCACCGGAGGATGGACACGGGGATTCACCAAAAGAGCGGGATAAGTCTACCAATTTAACCTCCCTTTAGGTCACGAAGACACACTGAGCCTTTGCCAAGCTGAGCGATAACCTCAGACTTGGCCATGCCCGCAACCAATTTGCGACAAGAATGTATATGTGCTAGAATCTTCATTGCGCCTTGCGCATCTTTGAATGAAGGCGACACCTTAAATTCTTCCGATGTAGGCGCTATCTCAGAACTGGATCCCAGCGGCCGTGTTACAGAGAAATTGGACCTCTGCGCCCATGTTGCCGAGAATGGCGCATCGCCCTCTTGTGACAATCCCAAAACGCGATAAAAATTGACAAGCATACAAGTCGTAGATTTTTCCGGGGGCGCATCGAGTGAAACCAAAACAACTGCCGCAACAATTTGATCTGCATGGAGAGTCATATAGAGATGACAGTCGGCGTCCTCCTCGTCGACAATCCCGCCCGAAAAAAGCCTCTTAATATCCGCTCCGAATCGAGTTAGGTTGCTCTTGCTCGCGAAGGCGAACCTCAATTTTGCGGGTTCTCTTTCTTTGATCTCCATGTTGGGGTTTCCAAAGATTGCGGCTTGAAGATACGTGCGGCCATCGGCGCATTTTTTCTTGTCTGCCAACAGGCAATCTAGGCCGTAGTTTAACTGACTTGAATTCTTGAATTTACGCAACCGGCCATTGCCAGTTGGAAAAGCTGCATCTATGTAGGCATCAGTCAGTTTAGTCAGGTTAGCTTCCGATCTAACTGGCGCAACAAACAGCATCAACATCAAAATGCTCAAAAAGATTCGACTTCGTTGATGCTGCATTATGAGTCTACCCGTAAATAATGCTTTTGAACTACGTCGCCAGTGCATCTAATTCCACCTTTGATTTCGCTCAGGACCGGTTCGCCGATGGCCACTCCCCAACACGCTGCGATCTGTCAAACATCCGGCATCGTGTTTAATTTAAACCATCAGAGTGATTGTTGGTTAAAGTAAGCCTCACAATTCACGGCAACACAAGCGCCTGCTTTCTTTGCCCTCTCCCCCGAGGTGAGAAGGCCAAGTGTTCATTCCCCCAGTTTCATCGTCTCCGCAATCTCGATGCCGAAGCCCGAAAGGCCCACATAATGCCGGTTGCTTGATGAGATAAGCCGGATCGAACGCACATTGAGGTCACGCAGGATTTGCGCGCCTAGGCCAATGTCCAGCCAGGTCTGGGCCCGCGCCTCGGCGCTGGCCGATCGCTCGCCGGAAAGCTGGCTCGCCGGAACGCCGGCCGTGCCTTCCTGCAAATAGACCAGCACGCCCTTGCCCTCGCGCTTGAAAATTTCAAACACCGCCTCCAGCGTGCCGCGGTTTCCGAACACGTCTTCCAGGACATTTTCGCGGTGCAGGCGCACGGGAATATTTTTGCCGCCGGAAATGTCACCATAGACAAGCGCCAGTTGTTCCACCGCATCAAACGGCGTCACATAGGAATAGCCCTGCGCCGTGCCGATTTTCGTCTCCACCGCGAATTTGGCGGTTTGCTCCACCAGGCGCTCCCGCAATTGCCGGTAGGCGATGAGGTCCGCCACCGAAATGATCTTCAGGCCATGCTCGCGCGCAAAGGCCAGAACCTGCGGCCCCCGCTTCACCGTGCCGTCATCGTTCACCAGCTCGCTGATCACGCCAACCGCCGGCGTGAAGCCCGCCAGCCGCGCCAGATCAACCGCTGCTTCGGTGTGGCCCGAGCGCATGAGAACCCCGCCCGATTTCGCCACCAGCGGGAAAATATGCCCGGGCCGCACAAAATCTTCCGCCTGCACATTCTTGTTGGCCAGCGCATGCACCGTGGCGCAGCGCTCCTTGGCCGAAATGCCCGTGGTCAGGCCCACCTTGTAATCGATGGTCACCGTGAAGGCGGTGCCCATCGGCGCATCGTTCAGCGCCACCATGGGATCAAGCTTCAGCCGCCGCGCCTCCTCGGCGGGCATGGGGGTGCAGACGATGCCGGAGGTGTGGCGCACCATGAGGGCCATTTGCTCCGGCGAAATCTTGGCGGCGGCGCCGATCAGGTCGCCCTCGTTTTCCCGGTCGTCGTCGTCAACCACCACAACGAGCTCGCCATCGGCCATGGCCTTGATTGCGTCTTCCACCGTGTCGAGTGTCTTGGTCATGGGTACTTCCTTAAAATCCTGGGGGCGAACCTGGTTGTTGGTGAGGCCGGCAATCTTCATCGCCAGATCGAGCGACGGTTGCTCCCCCGCCACGATCTGCGAAATCCGCCCCTGGGTAACACCCAATTGCCGTGCAAATTCAGATTGGGAGGTAGAGCTATTAGCCAGCCATTCCGAAAGTTTCATAGAGTTTTATTAGCAGAGCTAATAATTATGCGCTATCGCAAAATTAAAACGCCTTCTTTAGCCCAGCGTCTTTCAGTACAGCGTTGGCGGTATGCGGCTTTTGGGTATTACGCGGAACTGTGAATGTTCGATTGCTGATTGGACTGAACCAGATTTCGTGTGACCCCTTGCCTTGCCGCACAATATGGCAGCCCCCAGCAGGCGGGCGAGGTCCGGGTAAAGATTTGAGCCCATTAGGCAGCGCGGGCGGGCTTGGTATTGACCATATGTTGAATGCGGATTGCCGTGTCTGCCGGTGTGCCTGGCATATTCGCGGCGATGAGGTCAGGCGCCACATCTGAAATGACCGTGACCAACTCGTCCAGCGTTTCAGCTTCCGCATGCAATCCGATTACGTCTGATGAAAGCACATACCAGAGGCTTTCCCGCTTATCGTGGCTGACATTCACGGCCAAGGTAATTTGCTTGCTCAAGGGCGAACCTCCGTAATCACCCATCCCCTAGCACATTTCGCAGGGGCGGCACAATTCGGCTCTAGCCCCAGGTCCGCTCCAGAACGCTCAGCCAGTTTTCATGGGCGATTTTGGCGATCAGCTTTTCGCCGTATTGCCGTTCGCGCAGCGCCTCGATGAGGTTGGGCAGGCCAGCGGCGTCCTTGATCCCTTCCGGAATGCGCGCACCGTCGAAATCCGAGCCTAGCGCCACACAGTTTTCACCCGCTACCTTCAGCATGTGATCGAGGTGGCGCACCATGATTTCCAGCGGCGTATCGGTGCTCCAGCGCCCGTCTTCGCGCAGGAAGCCCGTGGCGAAATTGAGCCCCACCATGCCGCCGCTGTCACGCACGGCCTTGAGCTGGTCATCGCTGAGATTGCGCGAGGAGGGGCAAATAGCGTGCGCATTGGAATGCGTGGCCACCAAAGGCGCCTTGCTCAGCTTGGCCGCATCCCAGAAGCCTTTCTCATTTAAGTGAGATAAATCAATGAGTACGCGCCGTTCATTGCAGTAGCTGATGAGCTTCTTGCCCGCCGCGGTCAGCCCGTCGCCGGTGTCGCCCGTGGAGGGAAAACGGAACGGCACCCCATGCCCGAAAACATTGCTGCGGCTCCACACCGGGCCAATCGAGCGCAGCCCGCTTTCATAAAGCACATCGAGCGTTTTGAAATCCGCGTCAATCGCCTCGGCTCCTTCGATGTGGAAGATCGCGGCCACAACGCCTTTCGCCAGGCATTCCCGGATTTCACCCGCTGTCCGGCAAATCTTGAATTTCCCCTGCGACTCCCGCTCGATGCGGAACAGCAGGGCCGCCATTTCCAGGGTCTTGCGCAGGGCGGCGGGCTGGGCGATTTGGCCTGCCAGCGGCGGATTCATCTCTTCATCATCGTCCGGCAGGTCTTCGCCATCGGTCGGCGCGAAAATCGCAAAAAAACCGCCGGCAAAGCCGCCCTTTTTCATGCGCGGCATGTCCAGATGGCCCAGGCCATCGCCTTGCAGGAAATCCGCCACGGGATCGCCGCCCGTCTTCACCCAAAGACGGAGCAGCACATCATTGTGGCCATCAAAAACCGGAACAGTCGTCATGCGTCTCCACGTCCCAAAACGGTTTCAGCCAAATGCACCCAATAGCTGATGCCGTAGGGGATCGCCGCGTCATTGAAATCGAACGCCGGATGGTGGCAGAAAGCGGAATCGCCATTGCCCATGAGGATCATGGCGCCGGGTCTTGCTTCAAGCATGAAGGAAAAGTCTTCAGCCCCCATATCCGGGGGGTGGTTATCATTGACACTTTTTTCTCCAGCGACATCTCGGGCCGCCGTGGCCGCGACACTTGTTTCACGCGCGTGATTGAAGGTCACCGGATAGGGCAAAACCTGCTCGTCCGAAACAACCGCTTCGCCGCCCAATGCGGCAGCGACACCTTCGGCGGTGCGCTTCAGATTGGCCATCGCCAGTTCGCGCAGTTCCCGTTTCAGCGAACGAACCGTTCCAACCAGCTTGGCGCTTTGCGGAATGACGTTGTGAACCTCGCCCGCGTTGAATTGCGTCACCGAAACCACCACGGATTCGAGCGGATCCGCATTGCGCGAGGCAATTCCCTGCAAGGCGCTGATAATCTGGGAACCGATAAAAATCGGGTCAATTGTCAAATGCGGCAGGGCCGCATGCCCGCCCTTGCCGCGGATTGTAATGGAGAAAACATCCATGGCCGCCATGAGCGCGCCGGGGCGAAGGGCA
>CADEEO010000047.1:0-11291 GCA_902826365.1 uncultured Hyphomicrobiales bacterium
TCTCCCAGGCTAATTTCCGACTTTCCCTTAGTTTTAGCAATTGCACTCTCGTGGACTAGTGTTGAGCATCGGCGACAGAACAGAAAAGCGAAGTTTTCACCCGATTTAATGGCTTTGGTAAGATGATAAGAGTGAACGGGCTGTCCGCCCTCAGCAATTCTGGTTTGTTTTATTGTGTTGACGCCTTCCGTACTCGCATAGCTAGGATGGAGAGAATACCGATGCTCACCAACTCGTGGAAACGTGCCAACCTTGGCCATAGCTTCCGAAGCTGGCATTTCAACCGGGGCGTCAAAGTAGGGTGACGTTAGTCCAAGTGTAATTTCGCCGTTTCCCCGTTCGTAAACGGAGAAAAGCGATCTAGACTGATCTTCACCTAGAATGTTGATAGTGAATCTTGCCGTAGGTTTTGACGACATGGCCAAGCAGCCCAAAGAACAAAGCGAAAAAGAAACATTGCGCGTCACGATTCCGCACTCGCCCGCGCCCTCTTCACACGTCACAAACCGCTGCTGAAAGTCTGGGCCTCGACTTTCGTCGGGGTGACAAAAAGAATATTAACTCCTTAACGTCCCGCCCGTGGCCTTCTGCACGGCCGCAATGATCTTCTGCGACACCGCCTCGATCTCCTCATCGGTCAAGGTCTTGTCGCGCGGCTGCAGCGTCACTTCGATGGCGTAGGACTTCTTCGCGCCGTTCAGCTTGAACACGTCAAATACCGCCGCATCGGAAATCAGCGCCTTGTCCGCACCTTTCGCCGCCTTGATCAGCTTGTCGGCCTCCACGCCGTCATCAATGACAAAGGCGAAGTCGCGCGACACAGGCAGGAGATCGAACGCATTGAGCGCCGCCCTTGTGGCATTCTTGGACTTCGGCACCGGAATGGCATTCAGCACCACTTCGAAAGCAACCAGCGGTCCCTTCACATCCATATCAGCCAATATGCGGGGATGAATCTCGCCGAAATAAGCCAGCTTGTTCTGCGGCCCCATCTGGATAGTGCCGGAACGGCCGGGGTGATACCAGGGGGGTGCACCTGCCACGACTTGCAGGGTTGCCGTAGCCGCTCCTGCCGCGTCAAGCACGGCAAGCGCGTCAGCCTTCGCATCGAAGGCATCAACCAGCCGCGCCCCGCCCTGCCAGTTGCGCGTGACGATATTCCCGCGGCGAACCCCTGCCGCACGCAAGGTCTCGTCCTCCGGCCGGTCGCCCGCATAGGCATGGCCCACTTCGCTTAAAGCGACTTCGGCAAAGCCTCGCTTGCCGTTGCGCCCTGCGGCGGCAATAAGATTGGGAATAAGCGAAGGCCGCATATCTGTGAGTTCCGATGAAATGGCATTGGCGAGCTTCAGCTCTGCCTGTCCGCCACCGAACAGTTTCGCATGCGCTTCCGGAATGAACGACCAGGTCACCGCCTCATTGAAACCCCGTACCGCAAGCCCGCGCCGCGCCGCCAGCATGCGCTTCTGCAAGGGATTGAGAACCGGCGTGGCAATCGGATGGTCGCGCTCCATGGCAACCGCCGGAATCTTGTCGAGGCCGTGAATCCGGCAAACCTCTTCAACCAGATCAGCCTCGCCATTCACATCAGGCCGCCAGGTGGGTGGTGCACACTCAAGTCCCGCCGCTGTTTCCTTCACGCCGAAGCCCAAATCCAACAGAATGCGCCTTTGTTCGGCAAGCGGCAAATCAAGTCCGCCGAGTGACTTTACCCGTGTGGGCCGCAAGAGATAGGTCCGCAGCTTCAGCGGGGCCTTGCCCGCAATCACCAGATGCGAGGCCGCGCCGCCGCAGAGCTCAAGGATCATCTGCGTCGCAATTTCCGCGCCCACCTGCGTGAAGGCCGGATCAACGCCGCGCTCGAAGCGGTAGCGTGCATCGGAAATGACGCCGAGCTTCCGCCCCGTGGCTGCCGTGCGCAGCGGATCGAAATAGGCCGCTTCCATGAACACATTTGTGGTGGTCTCCGAGCAGCCCGAGTGCTCGCCGCCGATTATGCCGGCAATGCCTTCGGCGGAACTGTCATCGGCGATCACCGTCATCTCCGCCGTGAGCGAGTAAGTCTTGCCATCAAGCGCTGCAACCTCCTCGCCATCCCGCGCCATGCGCGCTCGGATATTTCCCTTCACCTTGTCCGCGTCGAAAACATGCAGCGGCCTGCCATAGGCAAAGGTGATGTAGTTGGTGATATCAACCAGCGTGGAAATCGGCCGCAGCCCAATGGCCTTTAGCCGCCGCTGCAGCCAGTCCGGCGAGGGCCCGTTTTTCACGCCCTTGAAATAACGCCCGACAAAAAGCGGGCAGGGCTTTGTATCTTCAAAATCCAGCGACACCTTGATGGGGGAATCGAACGTGCCCGCAACAGGCTTGGCGTTCAGCGGCTTCAGCTTGCCCAGGCCCTTCGCCGCGAGATCGCGCGCAATGCCGTAAATCCCAAGCGCATCCGGCCGGTTCGCCGTCACCTTCACATAGATCATCGGATCATCAAGCCCGAGCGCCTTCACGGCTGATGTGCCAATGGGCCAGTCGCCCTTGAGGTCGATAATGCCGTCATGTTCCTGGCTGATCAGCAGCTCGCGCTCCGAGCACAGCATGCCCTGGCTTTCCTGGCCGCGGATCACGCCCTTTTCCAGCGTGATGCCGGTGCCCGGAATGAAGGCCCCCGGCAGCGCCATGATTCCCTTCATGCCCGTGCGCGCGTTGGGGGCTCCGCAAACCACCTGATAGACGCCCGTATCCGTCTCGACCTTGCACAGCCGCAGCTTGTCCGCATTGGGATGCTTCACCGCTTCGATGACATAGGCCACCTTGAACGGCGCCAGCAGCTTCGTCTTGTCCTCGACCTGCTCAACCTCAAGGCCAACGCCCACAAGGCCGTCCACGATCTGCTCAAGCGTCGCTGTCGTGTCGAGATAATCCTTCAGCCAGGAAAGAGTGAACTTCATGACAGGCCTCCCGGCAGGGTCGGCACATTCAGGGCCTTGAAGCCGTAGTGCCGGAGCCAGCGCAGATCGGCCTCGAAGAAGGCGCGCAGATCGGGAATGCCGTATTTCAGCATGGCGATGCGGTCGAGCCCCATGCCGAAGGCATAGCCCTGGTATTTATCGGGATCGAGGCCGCCGGCCTTGATCACATTGGGATGCACCATGCCGCTGCCGAGGATTTCCAGCCACGACGAACCTTGGCCGATTTTCACCTGGCCGCCTTCCCAGGAGCAGTTGATGTCCACTTCCATGGAAGGTTCCGTGAACGGGAAATGCGAGGCGCGGAAACGCATCTTCACATCATCCACTTCAAAGAAGCTCTTGCAGAACTCGGCAAGAATCCATTTGAGATGGCCCATATGGGTCGTCTCGTCGATCACCAGGCCTTCGATCTGGTTGAACATCGGCGTATGCGTCATGTCGCTGTCGTTGCGGAAGGTGCGCCCCGGCGCGATGATGCGGATGGGCGGTTTCTGCGTCAGCATGGTGCGGATCTGCACCGGTGAGGTATGCGTGCGCAAAACCATGCGGCTGCCGTCCGGCTTCTCGCTGAAATAAAAGGTGTCGTGCTCCTGCCGCGCCGGATGTTCGGGGGGAATGTTGAGCGCCGTGAAATTGTGGAAATCATCCTCGATATGCGGGCCTTCCGCCACGGCAAAACCGAGATCGCCGAAAATCTGCACCACTTCTTCCCACACTTGCGAAACCGGATGCACCGTGCCGCGCGGCTCGGTTCGCGCCGGCAAGGTCACGTCAATTTTTTCCAAACCAAGCCGCTGCTCAAGCTGCGCTTCCTGCAGCACGGCTTTCCGCGCCGCAATAGCTTCTGTCACCTTGTCCTTCAAAACATTGAGCGCCACACCCGCCGTCTTGCGTTCATCGGGCCCCATGGCGCCGAGAGATTTCATCTGCTCGGAGATGGAGCCCTTCTTGCCAAGCGTTGCAACGCGCACCGCTTCGAGCGCTGCTTCATCGGAAGCGCTGGCCACCTGCTGCAGGATATCCTGTTCGAGACTCATGGGAATTTTGGTCCTTGAAACGAATTGGCCGGACCCCACAGTGCGTACACACTTAACGGCCCGGCCAAGGAATTCTAAAGTAAAACAGTGAGCGTTTGCTTATTGAGCAGCCTTGGCCTTCTCAACCAGCGCGGCAAAACCAGCAGGATCGTGGATCGCAAGATCGGAAAGAACCTTGCGGTCGACTTCGATGCCGGCCTTGTCGAGCCCGTAAATAAATCGGCCGTAGGTGAGGCCCAATTCGCGGGTGGCCGCATTGATGCGCTGGATCCACAAGGCGCGGAAATTGCGCTTCTTGGTCCGGCGGTCACGGTAGGCATATTGCCCGGCCTTTTCGACGGCCTGCACGGCAACGCGGAAAACATTTTTGCGACGGCTGAAATAGCCCTTCGCCTGGCTCATGACTTTCTTGTGGGATTTGCGGGCGACAGTGCCGCCTTTTGAACGTGGCATGGAAGCTCTCCTTAACGGGCGTAGGGCATATGAATTTTGACCAATCCGGTGTCACCGGGGGACAAAATCATGGTGCCGCGCTGGTTGCGGATCTGCTTGTTGGTGCGCTTGATCATGCCGTGGCGCTTGCCAGCTCCGGCGGCACGAACCTTGCCGGAAGCGGTCATTTTGAAGCGCTTTTTGGCCGAGGATTTCGTTTTCATCTTGGGCATTTGGCTTAAGTCCTTTCAAAGCGATAAGAAGCCGCCATGGCATGCCCTTTACATGGCCAGGCGGCTTAATGGGGGGTGTTAAGCAGAAATTGAGGGGCGATGCAACCCATCTGGCTGCACCCCCTAACGGCCTATTTCGGCGCGATAATCATCACGATTTGGCGGCCTTCGAAGCGCGCGTCCGATTCAACCTTGGCGATCTCGGCCGTATCGGCCTTCACCCGGTTCAAAAGCCTGTGGCCAAGCTCCTGGTGGGCCATTTCGCGGCCCCGGAAACGCAGCGTCACCTTGACCTTGTCGCCTTCTTCGAAGAAGCGCTTGATGGCCTTCATCTTGACCTCATAGTCATGGTCATCGATCATCGGGCGCATCTTGATCTCCTTGATCTCAATGACCTTTTGCTTCTTGCGGGCCTCGGCGGCGCGCTTCTGTTCCTGGAATTTGAATTTGCCGTAATCGAGGATCTTGGCAACCGGGGGAACCGCATCTGGCGAAATTTCGACCAGATCGAGATTGGCTTCCTCGGCCATTGCCAGCGCCTGGCGGGTTGGCACAACGCCGACATTCTGTCCATCGGCTCCGATGAGGCGCACTTCGCGCGCATCAATGCGGTGGTTAATCTTGTTGCCTTCTTCTTTTTGCGGGGGGGCGGCACCGCGTACAATCGTTGGCCTCCGGGGGGGTATACTCAAGCTCTATGCTTCTCCATGTTTTGGCCGTAGCGATTCCGCCGCGGCCCGGTTAAGAACCTCGCTATAGACCTTGAAGCGGGGCTGCCGTCAAGGAGGGCTGAAAGGATTGGGCAATTTAGATGGCGGGTGTGGATTTTGAGCAAGGCCCGGGCGGCGTAAAACTGGCCTTTCTGCAGGATGGCGCCGCCGATGATCTGGGCCGCTGCGGCTTCTTCTGGCTCGGCGGTTTCATGTCGGACATGCTGGGCGCCAAGGCCGAAGCGCTGGCCGCCCTGGCCCGTGAAACCAGAAGGCCCGGCCTGCGCTTTGACTATTCCGGCCATGGCCAGTCCGAAGGCCTGTTCACCGACGGCACCATTTCCGACTGGCTCGAACAGTCCATTCACATGTTTCTTGAGAAGACCCGCTCCAAACGCATCATCGTGGGCTCCAGCATGGGCGGCTGGCTGGCGCTTCTGCTGGCCAAAGTCTTGCTGCGCGATGACCCCCGCGCCGCGCGGCGCATGGCCGGCATCGTGCTGATTGCCCCTGCCGCCGACATGACCAATGATTTGATGTGGGATGCGTTTTCGCCCGAATCCCGCCAGCAACTGGAAACCCGCGGAGTCTTCCAGCGCCCCTCGGAATATGGCGATCCCATGCCGATCACCCTCAAGCTTCTGGAGGACGGCGCCAAGCACCTGCTGCTGAAAACCGGGCTCGAACTGCCATGCCCCGTGCGCATCCTGCAGGGAAGCAGCGACGAGGACGTGCCGCCTTCTCATGCGCTGAAAGTTTTCGAAGCCCTCTCCGGCCCGGACATCACCATGACCCTGATCAAGGGTGGCGATCACCGCCTGTCAACGCCGGGCCAATTGACGCTCATCCGCGAAACAGCCTTGCAACTCGCCGAACGGGCTGACGGCATTACGCCGTGAGTGTGGGCAAGAGGGCGCGCAAGCCGTCGCGATAGTTCGGATAGAGCAATTTATAACTTAACTCGGTCTTGATGCGCCGGTTGGAAACCCGTTTCGAGTCCGCATAGAAACTTTTGGCCATGGGCGAAAGATTCGCCTGCTCAAACGGAATTTCCGGCGGCAGCGGCAAGCCCAGCAAACCGGCCGCATATGCCACCACCTCCTGCGGCGGGCAGGGCTCGTCATCGCAGACATTATAGCCCCGTCCCGGATTTGGTTTTGCGATTGAGGCCGCGAGCACCTCCGCAATATCCTCCACATGGATGCGGCTGAATATCTGCCCCGGCTTGATGATGCGTTTGGCGCTGCCATCCCGGACATTGAGGAGCGTGTTCCTTCCCGGCCCATAAATCCCGGCGAGGCGGAACACATGCACCGGCAGGCCAAAATCACTGTGGAGCCTCAGCCAGCTCCGCTCCGCCTCCAAGCGCCTCTGGCCCCGCACCGTATTGGGTTCAAGCGCACTGTCCTCATCAACCCATTCACCGCCCCGGTCGCCGTAAACCCCGGTGGTTGAGAGATAACCCACCCACTTCAATTGCTTTGAAAGCTTCTGCAATTGTTCTTCGAACAAGTGTAAAACCGGATCGCCATATTCACCGGGAGGCGCCGAAATCAGCAAATGCGTAACATCGGCTGCAATCTGGAAGGTGCTGTCAAACGGCAGTCCGTGAAATCCCTGCGCATTGATCTCGGAAATTCCCTCTGCACCACGGCTCGTCGCGGAAATTTTCCACTGTTGCCTGTCCAACCGAGCCGCAAAAGCCTGCGCTGAAAAACCGAAGCCGAAGCAGAACAGGTGATTCAAGGCAAACTCCATTCGGATTTCACCACCAGATCAGGTTCATGCCTATCATGTGCAAGGCGCTGCTTTTGGAATTCTTCGACATCCAACAATTGCGCCAAGGCCCACACCGCCATGGCGCGCACCAGCGGCGAAGCATCATCCAAAAGATGTTCCGCAACCGGAATGAAATCCGGATTGCCGCTGTTGCCAATCGCAATCAGCACATTGCGCACAAAACGGTCGCGCCCCACGCGTTTCACCGGTGACCCCGCAAACAGTTTCCGGAAACCCGCGTCATCCAAAACAGCCAAATCATCAAGACCCGGAGAAACCAAATCCGCACGGGCCTTGAGCTTCGCCTCGCTCGCTTCACTGGCAAACTTGTTCCACGGACACACCGCCAGGCAGTCATCGCAGCCATAAATGCGGTTGCCCATGGGCTTGCGGAATTCGCGGTCGATATGGCCCTTGTGCTCGATGGTGAGATAGGAAATGCAGCGCCGCGCATCCAGCTGATAGGGAGCCGGAAAAGCCCTGGTCGGGCAGATATCGAGGCAGGCATGGCAAGTGCCGCAGTGATCAACCTCCGCCTCATCCGGGGGCAGAGTTTTGTCGGTCAGGATTGTGCCGATGAAAAACCATGACCCCAGTTCGCGTGACACCAGGTTTGTATGCTTGCCCTGCCAGCCTAATCCTGCGGCGTAGGCCAAAGGCTTTTCCATCAGCGGGGCGGTGTCGACAAAAACCTTCACCTCGGCCCTGGCAGTGCTTGCAAGCCATGTGGCAATTTTCTTGAGCTTGCCCTTCACCACATCATGATAGTCGCGGTTCAGCGCATAAACCGAAATGACCCCCTGGGACTTTGCATTCAGCCGCTGCATGGCATCAATGCCCTGCCCATAACTCATGGCAAATACGATTGCCGATTGGGCCTCTGGCCACATGCTCTTGGGGCTGGCGCGGCGCTCTGCCGTGGTTGCCAGCCAGTCCATGTCGCCGTGATAATTCTGCTCAACAAAGCTGTGCAATCTTCCCGCTTGCTCGGGCGCGGCATCAGCCGACGTGATCCTGATCCCGCTGAAGCCTTCCTGCCTGGCCCTGGCGCGCAGGAGTTCAGAAATCGAGGTCGGCATAGGAAGCAGACGCCGGCATGCCGCGCAGCGTGTCGCCGAGCAGGGGGCGGAATGACGGGCGCGACTTGATCCTCTGGTACCAGAGCTTCGCCACCGGAAAGTCCGTCCACGGAATATCGCCGAGATAGTCGATGACCGAGAGATGCGACGCCGCCGAAAGGTCGGCGATGGAAAGCTCATCGCCCGCCAGCCACGAGCGGTGGTCCGCCAGCGTCCCCATATAATCAAGATGGTCCCTGAGCCGCGAAAGCCCGTAGCGCACCCGCGCCATGTCTGGCGCCCCGCCGCCGGTTTCGCGCGTCATGAAGCGCCGGATGATTTTTTCCGTGATGATGGGCTCTGAAACCTCCGCATAGAATTTCGTGTCAAACCAGCCGGTGAGCCGCCGCACCTCGGCCCGTGCTGCGGCCTGTCCCGGAATAAGCCTTGTCTTTCCGGCGCGCGTTTCTTCCAGGTATTCGGTGATCGCCTCAATGCCGCTGACGGCAGCCCCGCCGTCCTCCACAAAGACCGGCACGATGCCCGCCGGATTGAGATTGAAAAGCGTCTCGCTCGGCGTCCAGGGCCGCTCCTCCACCAGTTCACAGGCCACGCCATATTCAGCCAGTGCCAGGCGCAGCCGGCGGCTGAGCGGATCGAGCGGAAAGTGAAGCAATTTGGGCATGGGATGAAAGAGCCGCCGGTGAAAGTCAGTATCATTGCTGCATTTAAGCTAACCCTATAAGACGCATTTGTCTAACCGCAAGCGATTCGCGCGAGAGCGGTTTTCAAGGGTTGGCCGAATGTCACTTGAGCAGATCGTCGTGCTTGCCCTCATTCAGGGGATCACCGAATTTCTCCCCATTTCATCGTCCGGCCATTTGATTCTGGTGCCGACACTGACCGGTTGGCCTGATCAGGGAATCCTCGCCGATGTCATGGTCCACATGGGTTCGTTTCTCGCCGTCGTGGTTTATTTCTGGCGCGATTGCGTAAGCCTCCTGGCGGGCAGCTTTGATCTTCTGCGCGGCAGGGCCAATCCTTGGGGGAAACTGGCGATGCTCATTCTTCTCGGCACCATTCCAGCCGTGGTATTTGGCGTCATCCTGGACAAAACAGGCTTCATGGATGCGGCCCGCCTTATGCCGCAGATCGTTGCCTGGAACGCCATCATCTTCGGTTCGTTGCTTTATCTCTGCGACCGCTATGGCCATTCAATCCGCCGCATGTCGGACATGACGTTCACCCCCGCACTGATCATCGGTGTGGCCCAGGCAATTGCCATCATCCCCGGCACCAGCCGATCCGGCATCACCATGACGGCGGCGCGCGCCCTCGGCTTTGAACGTCCCGAAGCGGCGCGGTTCGCCTTCCTGCTGGGCATCCCGGCGATTGCTGGCGCAGGCGTGCTGAAGCTCGGCGATGCCGTGGCCTCCGGCGAGTCCATCAGTCTGGATGTGGTGCTCACCGCGGTTCTCACTTTCTTTGTAGCACTCGGCACCATCACCATTCTCATGAAACTGGTGCGCCACGTGAGTTTCCTGCCCTTTGCCATCTACCGCATTCTGCTCGGCGTGCTGCTGCTGGGGTTGATCTACTCGGGGATTCCCTTGGGCATCGTGAACTGACCGGCCTTGCGATAGCGGTAGAGATAGCTCGGAACGATGCCTTGAATGCTGTTGCCCGTGATGCCAAGGCCTGCCAGATCGCGGCCTTCGCGCCTCGCCGCCTCACTTACCACATTGTCAATCTTCAGCAGTTCAACTTGATCCGCTGTTAGCGGCGCAAAAGGCAACAGCCCCATGACGCTACCCATCACCTTGGCGATGGGCCAGGGCACCGGAACCAGCAGGCGCGTGCGCCCGATCGTCTCAAGCGTGAATTCCATGAGCTGCTTGAAGCTGAACACTTCCGGCCCGCCGAGTTCAAAAGTTTTTCCGCTGGCCTCGCCCGCGTCAATGAGGCGGGCAAAAACCTCGGCCAGGTCGCCCACGAACAGCGGCGTGAATTTTGTCTGCCCGCCGCCGATCAGCGGCAGGGCAGGGGCCAGGCGGCTGAGCCCCGCAAACTGGTTGAAGAAATTGTCTTCCGGCCCGAACACGATGGAAGGCCGCAGCACAATGGCGCCGGGAAACGCCGCCCGGGCCTTGGCCTCGCCCGCGGCCTTGGTGCGGGCATAGTCGCTGGCTGATTCCGCATCAGCGCCAAGCGCCGACATCTGGATGAAAACCTTTGCCTTGGCCGCCTTTGCGGCCTTGGCCGAAGCCTCCGCCCCGAAAACATGGATGGCGTCAAAATTCTGCGCCCCGCGGCTGGCCAGAACCCCTGTGAGATTGACCACCGCATAAGCCCCGTCGCAGACGGCGGCCAGCGAGGCGGGATACCGCACATTGGCCTGCACCGGCATCACCTGTCCCGGGGTCCCCAGGGGCTGCACATGGCCCGCCAGGTCCGGCCTGCGGCAGGCCACCCGGATGCGGTAGCCGCGCTTGGCCAGCGCCCGCACAATATGGCGGCCAATGAAGCCCGAGCCGCCGATCAGGGTTACAATCTTCTCCGAATTTTCCGCAGTCACGAGGCCACATCCAGTTGTTTCAGGGGTCCCAGCCGCTTTTAGCCCCCGCGGGCGCCGTTTGCAAAGAGCCTTGCATTGACATTATATCGCGCCTCCCGTTAAGAGACGCCCCATTGCCCTGATGGCGGAATTGGTAGACGCACTAGTTTCAGGTACTAGCGATGAAAGTCGTGGAGGTTCGAGTCCTCTTCAGGGCACCATCCGCTTTCGCTAATTATTGGCAAAGCCAAAAGTTTAGCGCAGCGTGATTGGGTGCAACCCGCAGCGCGGCAACGGTGAAATTGCTGTAAGTTCCAGCCAAAACAGGAGCATTAAATGCGCGTCACGATTCGATTGGATGACGAACTCTTGGCTAAAGCTCAGGAATATACAGGCCTAGAGGAGAAATCGGCGCTTGTGCATGAAGCGTTGAAGTCTCTTATCGCGCGGGAAAGCGGGTGCAGGCTTGCCAAGCTTGGCGGAAGTGAACCTCAACTGACCCCGCCGCCCCGGCAGAATTTT